>DAIRDI010000097.1:6225-10157 GCA_036796235.1 Candidatus Competibacteraceae bacterium
CCGGTTTGGCCGTAGACCTGACCGAGATGAAGCCAGGTCGTCGCTCGGGCCGGCGCCAGGGACAGCGCGTAGACCAAAAGTCGCTCCGCCTCCTTGAAGCGGCGCAGGCGCAGGTAGGTCAGGCCCAGGTGGTCGGTGATTTCCGGATCGGTGGGGTCGGCGATAAAGCCCTGACGGAATGCTAGCAGTGCTTGTTTGTGGCGACCCTCGGCCAGTTGTTCCTGACCGAGCTGATTGAAGGGTCGGGCTTGCCAGGGATCTCCCCCCTCCGGCCGGCGCAGGTTTTCCAGTTGCTCCCTAAAAGTCAGCACGCCGATCGCGTCGCGGGTAACCGCCGCGGCGATCATCTGTTGGACGTAGTAGTCGATGGCCCCGTACTGACCGCTGGCGCTGGCGGGGACCGAGCCTGCCAGCGCCAGCGCCAGCGCCGCCAACAGCCTTTTCACCAGCGCGTTCATGGTCGTTGATTTCCAGCGTTTCATGGCGGGTCGGACGGCAGCGTTGTAATCGGGACGATGCCGGGGTTCGCCGCGAGCGGCGGAACGATGGCCGCCTCCACCGGCAATTGGTAGAGGCGCAGGGTTTCCAGGGCGGCGGTGCGCAAGGTGTCGGCGGCCTCGTTCTCGGCGATGTTGCGCAGGATTTCCTCGGCCCGCATCGGGTTCTGGGCGAAACGGTAGGTATTGGCCAGTGCGCCCAGGGTACGCCGGGCATCGTTCATCAAGGCGTAGATTTGGGCTAGTTGAAACCAGGCGACCGCCCGGCTGGGCTCCAGGGCGAGCGCTTGCAACAGGGCGGCCTCGGCCTCCGGCAACCGATCGAGTTTGCGATAGACCAGCCCCAGATAATTAAAGGCTTCGGCATTGCCGGGATCGCTCCGGCTGGCCTGTTGCAAGGCGCTCGACGCCGTATCCAGTTCGTCGGCTTGCAGGGCGGCTTGCCCGCGTTGCAGGGCGGCGTGCGCCGCCGCCGCATCCAGCGGAGCCGGTCGCGGGTTCTGTTCCAGCATGCGCTGCATGGTCGTCACCCCGTTTTCGTCGTGGGCGACCGCTAGTTCGATCATCTGTTGCGCGTAGAAGCGGTTTTGTTCGCTGCCTCGAACGTCGTGCGGCGCCGGAATGAATCCTACCGCCAGAAACAGCGCCAGCATCCGGTAGCGAGCGTTCATGAGCTTTTCCTGGCGTGCCGGCCTTGATAAGGGCCGGGCTTACAGGTTGCGGATGGCGTCGTACTGCCGTTCCAGGCTGAGCCGCCGGGTTTCAGCCTGCTCGACGGTGAATTGGCCCTGCTCGAGCTGGGTCTCAAAGGTCTGGATATCGCGAGTCAGCCGCTGTTGGCGGGCGCGCAGTTCCGCGGTTCGCCGCTCGGTGGTGGATTTGGAGCGTTGCAACTGGTCGATTTGTCGGGACAGCGCCCGATTGCGGGTTTTGAGCGAGGCCAGTTGACGGCGCTGTTCGGCCACTTCCTCTGCCTTCATCCGCCGTTCGGCTTCCAGGTCCGCGCCTTCTTCCCGCAGGGCGCGCAACTGGTTCAGACTATCGTCGCGTTGCCCCTGCAAGTGTTGTTGGCGTAGGTCGTAGTCGCCGGCCGCCAGTCCCCGGACCCCGCCGAAGAAACCGCCCGAGCGTGGGTCGTTGCCGGGATCGGCGGCGCAGCCGCCCAAAAGGAAGAGGAGGGCGAAGCCTGGAAGGCCGATCGCGATACGTAGGGTCCAGATCATCATTTCGGACCTCCCGCTCCCGGATTGCTGTCCCGCGACCGAGGAGCATGATTGCCATTCGGCGATTAGATGGACATGGTGTCGTAAATACGCTGCAAACTGGTGACGTTCTGGCTGGATTCTTGGCGGGTTTCCCTCAACTCGACCAGATTGCTTTCGAGTTGCCGGGTATATTGATCCTGTGGCCCCCGGGCCTGCCGGCTTTCCTTATGGACCTGATCGGCGTCGGCCAGTTGCTTTTCAGCCAGTGTGTTGATTTGTTTGGCCTTGGCCAGTTGCTTTTCCAGACTGGCCTTTTGTCGGGTCATGGCGTCGCGGGAAACCCGGCCGGCTCGGTATTCCCGTTGCACCCGTTGCGATTCGCGGTCCAGTTGGGCGATTTCCTGACGGATCTGGCGGTTCTGGGCGGCGGCTTCCCGAGTGAATTCCTGGTTGCGGCGGATCTCGGCGATCAGGAAATCTTCCTCGTTGGCGTATTGGGCTTTGCGTTCGGCGATCGAACTGCCGATGCCGTAGCCGATCAGGCCGCCGGCCGCGGCGCCCACCAGCGCGCCGGTGGCTCGGTTGTCGCTGACGGCGGCGCCGAGCAACCCGCCCAGGATTGCACCGAACGCCGCGCCCTGGGCGGCGGTCGCCTGCTGGTCGCCCGTGGAGCCATCGGTAGCGGCGCAACCGGATAGCGTCGAAGCGGTCAGGACCACGACGAACAGAGATTTGCTTGCGTGAAAAAAGGACATGTGCGCCTCCCACCAGATTGTAACCGCGCCGCGCGCGCGGCGCGCGAGCCATTCAATTCGAACGCGAACGCACCACCGTCAGGCCGTCGGGTTGGCTGGCGAAATAAGCGGACAGGTCGGCGATATCCTGCGCCGACAGCGGCGCGGCGATGCCCTTCATGATGGCGTTGTTGCGCTTTCCTGATTGATAGTCCTGCAACGACTTGCGAAGATAGTCTTCATACTGACCGGTCAGCCGTGGATAAAGGGTAATGGGGGAATTGCCGTCCGGACCGTGGCAGGCGACGCAAGTTTCGCTCTTGGCCTGACCGGCGGCGATGTTGCCCCGAACCGGGGAAGGTTTTTCCGGCGCGGTGGCTTCAGCCAGAAAGGCGGCGATGTCCTGTTGGTCCTGTTCGCTCAGCGTGAAGGAATTGGCGTGCATGGTCGGATGCTGGCGCTCGCCGGCCTGATAGGCTTTGAGCGCGGCGATGATGTAGTCGGCGTGTTGGCCGCCCAAACGAGGAACGTGGTAGGTGGGGTAGACGTTGGTGTAACCAGGAATGGCGTGACAGCCGGCGCAGGTATCGAACTTGTCCCTGCCGGCGGCGGGATTGCCGGCGGCCTGCGCGGCCCCGGCCAGGAAGCCGCTGATTCCTATCACCATAAGGCTTCTCAGAGCGAATCGGGTCATTATTGTCATCCTCGTCGATGTCTTGATAAAAATCGGGTTAAACACTAGCTGGCTCACAATCAAGTATCAATCGGTTAAGCCAAATTCTTGCATTGTCCGCCACGGCGTGGTCCGGTTGGCTCTCGAGTAGGGTGGCGGTCTACTCACGTTATCCAACAGGAGCTGAACGCGGTTAGGGATAGCCGAAAGGAAAGCCCTAGAGTCCGCCATGGGAGCCTTAAGGGTTTCATGAGCTTGAAACGTAGTGTAACGGCTTGCAAGGTCCGGTGAAACGGGGCGTGTCCACCAAGTCGCCAGGTTTTTTTAAGTCGCCAGGTTTTTTTAATTGGTAATGCGTGATCCGGTCTTGGTCCATGATGTGAAGCCAAGGGTAGCGCCACTCGAATCAAAGCCGCGTCTCGGATTCATACCCCGAACATTGGAAATTAACGTAGAATTTCCAGCAAATCCGGCGGTTTTTCCCGATGGTTCAGATCCCTTTCCAACTTCGTGGAGTCCCTCATGCCCGACTATCGTTCCCGCACCACCACCCACGGCCGCAACATGGCGGGCGCTCGCGCCTTGTGGCGGGCGACCGGCGTCAAGGATGGCGACTTCGGCAAACCGATTATCGCGATTTCCAATTCTTTCACCCAGTTCGTCCCCGGGCACGTCCATCTCAAGGACCTGGGGCAACTGGTGGCGCGCGAGATCGAAGCCGCCGGCGGCATCGCCAAGGAATTCAACACCATCGCCGTGGACGACGGCATTGCGATGGGCCACGGCGGGATGCTGTACTCGCTGCCGTCGCGCGAGTTGATCG
>DAIRDI010000098.1:0-7134 GCA_036796235.1 Candidatus Competibacteraceae bacterium
CCGCGCCGCGTATTCCAGCGCGGACGCCGGATCGTGAATGGAACAGGGTCCGATGACCACCAGGAGCCGGTCGGAGGCGCCGTGCAGAATGTCGCGCACGTTGCCGCGGGTATCCGCGATGAAGGCTTCCGCCGGAGTGTTCTTGACCGGAAAGAACTGGATCAGGTGCGCGGGCGGGGGCAGCGGCAGAATGTTCTCGATGCGCTGGTCATCGGTCGCCGAGGTACGGTCGGCCAGCGGAGGCGTCAACCCATTGTTGTGGTTGTGGGGATTGGTCATGGTTCCATGCATCTCTTGGAGAAGGTCATCGGCCTTTCGACCGGGCAGGAAGATCGTCAAATTGCTGTTGAGTATATTGCGCATTCCGTCAAATGATCCATGACGCGGTCGGTCCCCACGCGGGCAATGCGCCACAGGTCATCGGACGGGAACTGCCGCGCGGGGATCAGGCGGTCCCGCGGGAAGCCCCAACGCGGGAGATCACGCCAACAACCGCACCGCCTCGCCCAGCGGACAGGCGCGAATCGCCTCGCCCAGTAAGGTAATAACCCGCTGACGGGGAAAACTTTTGCGCCAGGCCAGCGCCACGGTCCGGGCCGGCGCCGGCGCCGCGAACGGCCGGACGCTGAGCAGGTCGCTGGCATGGGCATAGCCGCTGACCGAGGTGTACGGCAGCACCGTCACGCCGATGCCGGTCGCCACCATCAAGCGGATGGTCTCTAGCGAACTGCCTTCCAGGGTTCTCTGCATGGTGTCCGAGGCGATGCTGAGCTGGTTGCATTCCGGGCAGAACCGCAACACCTGGTCGCGGAAGCAGTGGCCCGGACCCAGCAACAACAACTCTTGCCGGGCCAGGGTCGGCGCGTCGATGACCGTCTCCTGTTCCAGCGGGTGACCGATCGGCATCAGTACCACAAACGGCTCCTGGTACACCGCCCGCGTCAACACCCCCGGTTCGTCGAAGGGCAGCGACAGGATCAAAACATCCAGATCGCCGTCCTTGAGCCGTTCGCTGAGGACCGCCGTGTAGTTCTCTTCGATCTGCAACGGCATGTTGGGCGCGCGGCGGTGCAACCGCGGGATCAGGTGCGGCAGCAGATAGGGGCCGATGGTGTAGATGATCCCCAGCCGCAGCATTCCAGCCAGCTCGTCCTGGCCCTGGCTGGCCAACTGCTTGACCAGCGCCGCTTCTTCCAGCACCCGCTGCGCCTGGTCGACGATGCGCCGGCCGACCGGGGTGACGGCGACTTCTCCAGGACTGCGTTCGAACAGAGTGACGCCCAGCTCCTCCTCCAGTTTACGCACCGCCACGCTCAAGGTGGGCTGGCTGATGTGGCAGGATTCGGCGGCGCGGCCGAAGTGTCGCGCCCGGGCAACGGCGACGATGTAGCGTAATTCGTTAAGAGTCATGAAAATACTGTTCCTGTCGAGTGAGTTCCGGCCGCGCCCCACGCCCCACCAGCATGGACACTAAGCGCGTTTGCGTGTAGCTTATGCGCCGATTTCCGCGCTGCTGGCGAGCCTGCCCCAGCCACCGCGCACCCGCACGATCAATCCCCCTGTGGAACTCAAAAGGAGAAGGAGGGCTCATGGCCTACCAGCATATTCAGATCCCCACCAGCGGTGAAAAAATTACGGTCAAGGATGGCAATCTACACGTTCCCGATCAACCCATCGTCGGCTATGTGGAAGGTGACGGTATCGGTCCGGACATCACCCGAGCCTCGCTGCGAGTCTGGGACGCGGCGGTCGAGGAAGCCTACGGCGGCCAGCGCCAGATTCACTGGTGCGAAATCTATCTGGGCGAGAAGGCGGCGGAAATTTACGACGGCAACTACTTCCCCGACGAAACCCTGGAAGCCATCAAGGAGCTGGTCGTCGCCATCAAGGGGCCTCTGACCACCCCGGTCGGCGGCGGATTCCGCTCGCTGAACGTGGCGCTACGCCAGGATCTGGACCTGTACGCCTGCGTCCGTCCGGTCCGCTACTACCCCGGCGTGCCCTCGCCGATGCGCCACCCCGAGAAGGTGGACGTGATCATCTTCCGCGAGAACACCGAAGACGTCTACGCCGGCATCGAATACCAATCCGGCTCGCCCGAGAACGTCAAGCTGGCCAAATTCCTGCGCGAGGAAATGGGCGCGACCTTTTTCGACGACGCCGGCCTGGGCGTCAAGCCGATTTCTCCCTTCGCCTCCAAGCGACTGGTCCGCAAAGCCATTCAGTACGCCATCGATCACGGCCGCGATAGCGTGACCCTGGTGCACAAGGGCAACATCATGAAGTTCACGGAAGGCGCGTTCCGGAACTGGGGCTACGAACTGGCGCGCGACGAGTTCCCTGACCAGACCATCACCGAGAACGAATTGTACAGCGTTTACGGTGGCAAGCAGCCCGCGGGCAAGGTGGTGATCAAGGATCGTATCGCCGACATCATCTTCCAGTTGTTGCAACTACGGCCGGAAGAGTTCTCGGTGCTGGCCACCATGAATCTGAACGGCGACTACCTGTCCGACGCGGTGGCGGCGGAAGTGGGCGGCATCGGCATCGCCCCCGGCTCCAACATGGCCGATCACGTCGCCGTGTTCGAAGCCACCCACGGCACCGCCCCCAAGTACGCCAATCTGGACAAGGTCAATCCCGGTTCGCTGATGCTGTCCGGGGTGATGATGTTGCAGTACATGGGTTGGAAGGAAGCCTCTGATCTGATTGAAACCGCGTTGACCCAGGTCATCGCCGACAAGACCGTGACCTACGACTTCGCCCGGCAGATGGACGGCGCCACCGAGGTGTCCACCAGCCAGTTCGGCGATCTGATCATCGCCAAGATCAAGGCGCATGGAGCGACCCTGCGCGCCGAAGCCGAACGGCGGCGGCAGGCGCAAGAAGCCGAGCGCCGCGCCCTGGAAGCCCAGCGAGTCGCCGATCCATTGCAGGCGATGCTGGCCTCGGGCCGCATGCCGACCACCGTGGGCGGCATCATGTCGCCGATCGTCACCGTCAAGAACGACGATCTGGTTAACGTCGCCATGCATGTGATGATCGAAAACGGCGTGAACGCGGTGATGGCCAAACCCGACGCCAGCGGCCAATGGGGCATCATGACCGACCGCGATGTGCTCAAGAAGATCATCAGCGTCAACCGCTCGCCAGCGCGCGTTCAGGTCGGCGAGGTGGCCACCCGGCCGCTGGTGACGGTCAAGCGCGAGATGTCGCTGGCCGAAGCCGCCCAACGCATGACCGAGGCCAACGTCCGCCGGGTGGTGGTCGAAATGGACGGCAAGCCGGTAGGCATGGTCACCGACAACGACCTGTTCCGCGCCGTGGAAGTCTTCGGTTGGGGCGAAGTCTGATCCCGGCCGACTAAAGCCGCAACGACATGCGGCGTCCGCGCTCTCCGGTCCACGGGGCTTGGCGCGAACGCCGCGCCCCGACCCTCTCCGGAAGCGCCCCGTCATGCCCAGTCCCGCCGGTCGACTCCGTGCTCTGCTCGCGCGACCCGGTTTGTTGTTCGTGCCCGGCTGTCACGACGCCCTGTCCGCCAAGCTCGTTGAGGAAGCCGGGTTCCCGCTGGCCTTCATGAGCGGTTTCGCCGTCTCCGCCGCCCGGTTGGCCCTGCCCGACACCGGCCTGATCTCCTATGGAGAAATGGTCGACCAGGGTCGGAATCTGTGCGCCAGCGTCTCGATTCCGGTGATCGGCGATGGCGACACCGGCTTCGGTAACCCACTCAACGTCCGACGCACCGTGCAGGGGTACGCCCAAGCCGGTTTCGCCTGCATCATGATCGAGGATCAGATCATGCCCAAGCGCTGCGGTCATACCCGGGGCAAGGCGGTGCTGCCCCGGGAGGAGGCGCGGCTGCGCCTGCAAGCGGCGGTGGACGCGCGCGACGAAGGCGCGGACATCCTGATCATGGCCCGCACCGATGCCCGCGCCACCGACGGGCTGGACGAGGCGATCGAGCGTTGCCGCGATTTTGCCGCGATCGGCGCGGATATCACCTTTCTGGAAGCCCCGGAAAGCGAAGCCGAGATGCGTCGCTATTGCGCGGAAGTCCCCGGCCCCAAGATGGCTAACCTGATCGAATTCGGCAAGACGCCGGTGCTGCCGCCGGCGCAACTGGAAGCGATCGGCTACCAGATCGCCGTTTACCCGTTGACGCTGTTGAATGTCTCGATCAAAGCAATGCGCGCCGCCTTGCGGCAACTGCGCGAGGGCCAGGCGCCCGAGGTGTTGGACTTCGAGCAACTCACGGCGGCGGTGGGTTTTCCAGAATACTACGCCGGCGAAACCCGGTACCGTTGCGATCGCTGATTGGCCCCGGCGGAATCGTGGAGCCCGCGGGCGGCCAGCGCCCCTCGGATCAGGCTTGCAAGTCGCGGATGTGATGGGTCAGACGACTCTTATGGCGGGCGGCCTTGTTGGCGTGAATCAGACCCTTGCGCGCCATCCGATCGATGATCGGCACGGCGGTTTGATACTCGGATTCAGCTTTCGCCCGGTCGCCGGTTTGAATGGCTTTAATCACCCGTTTGATATACGTGCGCAGCATGGAACGCATGCTGGCGTTGTGCTGGCGATGCTTCTCCGCCTGACGGGCGCGCTTTTTCGCTTGAGCGGTATTGGCCAAAATTCAAGACTCCTTACCATGCAATAGGATAGAGATTACCGACGTTCGGTACTCGTCAAAAGAGCGGTAATATTGACGTTTCCCGCCCCGCTGTCAATCCCCGGTTGCGGTCGCCGCCGCCGACCTCCCCGGCCGATCCGGTGATCGTCCGCGCCTTTCCAACCTCGCGCCGCAGGATCGTATCCCCATGAGCAAGGCCCTTCTCAAGTCCACCGGCATCGTCAGCGGCATGACCTCGTTGTCCCGCGTCACTGGCTTCATCCGCGACATGGTATACGCGCAGATGTTCGGAGCGGGGGCGGGCACCGATGCGTTTTTCGTGGCGTTCCGGATTCCGAACTTTCTGCGCCGGCTGTTCGCCGAGGGTGCGTTTGCGCTGGCTTTTGTCCCGGTTTTCGCGGAATACCAGACTCAACGCTCCCGAAAGGAACTTGAGGACTTGGTGGACCAGGTCGCCGGCACCCTGGGAGCGATCCTGCTGCTGATCACCGCCGTGGGCGTCGTGGCCGCGCCGGTGCTGATCCTGCTGTTCGCGCCGGGTTTCACCGCCGATGCCGAGAAGTATGCGCTGACGGTGGAGATGCTGCGGATCACCTTTCCCTATCTGCTGTTCATCTCGCTGACCGCCTTCGCGGGTGGGATACTGAACAGCTGCGGTCGGTTCGCGATTCCCGCCGTGACCCCGGTGCTGCTGAATCTGACCATGATCGCCGCCGCGTTGTGGCTAGCGCCGCGGATGGAACAGCCGGTGGTGGGGCTGGCCTGGGGGGTCTTCATCGCCGGTATCCTGCAACTGGGGTTCCAGATTCCCTTTCTATGGCGGGTGAAGCTGTTGCCGCGGCCGCGCTGGGGATGGGCGGCGCGGGGCGTGCAAAAGATCTTGAAGTTGATGGTGCCGGCCATCTTCGGCTCGTCGGTCATGCAGGTCAATCTGCTGATCGACACGGTGGTGGCGTCGTTCCTGATCTCCGGCAGCGTCAGTTGGCTGTATTACTCCGACCGGCTGGTGGAATTCCCGCTCGGTATTTTCGGCGTGGCGCTAGGCACGGTGATCCTGCCCAAGCTCTCCCGCCAGCACGCCAATGCCGAGGCGGACGGCTTTTCCCAGACCCTGGACTGGGCGCTGCGCTGGGCGCTGCTGATCGGCGTTCCGGCGAGCGTGGCGCTGATCCTGCTGGCCAGCCCGTTGCTGTCCGCCTTGTTTCAGTATGGAGCGTTCACCGCCCACGACGTGGCCATGGCCGGCCGCAGTCTGATGGCGTTCGCGTTCGGGCTGGTGGCGTTCATGCTGATCAAGGTGCTGGCGCCGGGGTTTTACGCGCGCCAGGACACCCGCAGCCCGGTCAAGTACGGGGTGATCGCGATGGTCGCCAATACCGCGCTGGTGTTGATTCTGGTCTGGCCGCTGGCCCATGTCGGGTTGGCGCTGGCCACCTCGCTGGCCGCTTTTCTCAACGCCGGATTGCTGTTCGTCAACCTGCGGCGACGGGAAATTTACCAGCCCGGGGTCGGTTGGACGAAGTTTCTGGCGCAACTGTTCGTCGCCACGCTCGCAATGGGGCTGGTGCTATGGTTCGGCGTGGGCGATCTGGCGCAGTGGGCGAGCGCCAGCGCCCGGGAACGGTTGTGGCATCTGACGTGGTTGATCGCCGGCGGCGGCGGAAGCTATCTGTTGGCGGCGCTGGCGGTGGGGATCCGGCCCCGGCATTTGCTGTTGCGAAGCGCGTGAGCGCGGAAACAGTCCGGAATGAGTCTTCCAACAACAGCAGCGCGCGAGATTTGGTTATAGTCTTTGCCGTATCTCCCTAATCTTGAGGACGACCGATGCGCATCCTGCTCGTCAAACCCCAGGCTCATCTCAAGACCGTGCTAGGACTCCAGCGCTTTCAGTGTTTGGAGCCGCTGGAATTCGGCTACCTGGCCGCCGCGATTCCCAGCACGCACGAAGTACGGGTGCTCGACCTGCGGCTGTACCGGTTCCCCGATTTCACCTTCGAACGCGCGCTGGACCGCTTCCGCCCCGATCTGGTGGGCTTTACCGCCTACAGCCACGAATCGGGGACCATGAAGCGGCTGGCCGGCGCGGTGCGTCGCCGGCTACCGAAAACGCGGACCGCGGTCGGCGGCCATCATGCCACCGTGGCTCCCGACGATTGCAACATCCCGGACCTCGACTACATCGTGCGCGGCGAGGGCTGCGCGCCGTTCCGCGCGCTGGTGGCGGCGCTGGATCGGGGAGACGAACCCGAAGGCATCGCCAATCTGCTGCTGGCGGGGGAGAGGTTCGACGAGGCGGCCGCCAAGGTATGGCCCCGCTATCCCGACCCCCAGACCTTGCCCTTGCCCCGGCGCGATCTATGGGACAGTCGTTCTTATTACTGCGTCTGGGTGTGCGAAAACCCACGCGACTGGCAGGCCCTCTACCCGCGCGTGGCCATGGCGCGCACCTCTTACGGTTGCAAGATGACCTGCTCGTTTTGCATCGTGCCGTTCCTGAGCGG
>DAIRDI010000098.1:7234-10091 GCA_036796235.1 Candidatus Competibacteraceae bacterium
TGGACGGCGTATTCGTCGGCTTCGAGTTCACCACCAACCAGGAGTTGAAGGCGGTGCGCAAGGGTGGCACCGTTTCCCACAACGAACGCGCCCACGAGACCTTGCGCCGGCTGGGCATCGCCTGCCACGCGGGGTTCATGGTCCGCCCGGAATACGGCCCCACCGAATTCCAGCAGCTACGCGACTATGTCAATGCCATGCCTCCGGCGCAATGCAGCTTTACCGTCTGCACGCCCTCGCCCGGAACTCCGGACTACCAGGCGGCGCGTCCAGCGTTCTGGGCCGGAGACGCCTATGACCTGCACGACTGCATGCACCCGCTCACCCCGACCAACCTGCCGTTGCGCGAATTCGGCGAACGGTTCGCCCGCCAGATTCAGGACGCCGGAAACCGCAATCCACTGCGGGTCGAGCGTCATCCGATCCGTCCCTGGGAACTGGTTCGCGTCATCGCCGCCGAACAACGCTACGCGCGGGCGTTCCGGGAGGTGTATCGCGACTTCCCGCGCGAACTGTGGGACTGGCCGGGGGCCGACGGAAAGGACAGCGTGTCGGGAATCCCGCAATTGACCCTATAATGCGGAATTCCCGTGGCCACCTGTTTTCCCTGAGCCGGCATGGAACTGATTCGCGGTCAGCACAATCTTCGTCCCCACCATCGCGGTTGCGTCGCCACCATCGGCAACTTCGATGGCGTGCATCTCGGCCATCGGATGATTTTCGCCCAGTTGGCCGAGCAGGCGGCGCGGCTGCGCCGGCCCCGGTTGGCGATCACCTTCGAGCCTCAGCCGCAGGAATTCTTCGCGGGTCCCAAGGCCCCACCGGCCCGCCTGATGCGCTTGCGGGAAAAGCTGTTGGCGCTGGATGGGCTGGGCATCGAGCGGGTGCTGTGCCTGAAATTCAGCCACTCCCTGGCGGCGATGCCGGCGTCGGCGTTCATCGAGGACCTGCTCGTCGAGCGCCTGGACATCCGTTATCTGGTGGTCGGCGATGATTTCCGGTTCGGCCACCGCCGCGCCGGCGACTTCGCCATGCTGGTCGAGGCCGGCCAGCGGCACGGCTTCGCGGTCGCCGACACCCATAGCCATATCCTGGACGGCGAGCGGGTCAGCAGCACCCGGGTCCGAGAAGCGCTCGGACAAGGGGATCTGGAACTGGCGGCCCGATTGCTCGGCCGGTCCTACGACATGTGCGGGCGAGTGGCGTATGGCGACCAGGTCGGCCGCACCCTCGGCTTTCCGACCGCTAATATTCACTTGCTCCGGCGCGTCACCCCGGTTTACGGCGTCTACGCGGTGCTGGCCAGCGGCTCCGGGTTGCAACTCTGGCCCGGCGTCGCCAACATCGGCCATCGTCCCACCGTCCGAGGAACCCGCGCGCAACTGGAAGTCCATCTGCTGGATTTTCAGGGCGATCTTTACGGCCAGCAGGTCAAGGTCGATTTTCTGCATTATCTGCGTCCGGAACAGCGCTTCGAATCACTGGACGCCCTGCGGCGGCAGATCCAGCGGGACGAACACGCCGCCCGGACCTATTTCGCGGCGCGAGGCATTCGAATCCCCCCACCCCCCTCCCTGCTCCCACAAGGAGAGGAGAATTCCTTTTTTCCCGCGCCGCTCCCACAAGGAGACGGGCGTTCTCGCATCGGTTTTTAGAGGTTCACCGTGGCTGATTACAAAGATACGCTCAATCTTCCCCAGACCGCCTTCCCCATGAAGGCCGATCTCGCCAAGCGCGAACCGGATCTACTGCGCGACTGGCGGGAACTGGACCTGTACCGCCGCCAGCGCGCCGAATACGCCGGACGGCCCAAGTTCGTGCTGCACGATGGTCCTCCCTACGCCAACGGAGTCATTCACATCGGCCACGCCGTCAACAAGGTGCTCAAGGATATGATTGTGAAGTCCAAAACCCTGAGCGGCTTCGACGCGCCCTACGTGCCGGGTTGGGACTGTCACGGTTTGCCCATCGAACAGGTGGTGGAGAAGAAGCTGGGCAAGGTCGGGGTCAAGGTCGACGCCCGCACGTTCCGCGATGCCTGCCGGGCCTTCGCCGCCGAGCAGGTGGCCAGTCAAAGCGCGGATTTCCAGCGCCTCGGCGTACTGGGCGACTGGAACCATCCGTACCTGACCATGGATTACCGCGTCGAGGCCGACATCGTGCGCGCGCTGGCGCGGATCGTCGCCAACGGCCATCTGTACCGCGGCTCCAAACCGGTGTACTGGTGTACCGACTGCGGTTCGGCGCTGGCCGAGGCCGAGGTCGAATACGAGGACCGCGACGCGCTGGCCATTGATGTCCGTTTCCCGGTGGCCAATCCGGAGGCGTTGCTGGCGCGGCTGCGGCATGTTGAAGGTCACACCGGCCAGGGACCGCTGTCGGTGGTGATCTGGACCACCACGCCGTGGACGCTGCCAGCCAACCAGGCGGTGGCGGTCAATCCAGGGTTCGAGTACGTGGTGGCGCAGGTCGAGACCGACCGTGGCCCGGAGCGGCTGGTGGTCGCTGAGTCGTTGTTGCAGGACTCGCTGGCCCGCTGGCAGGTGGAGCATTATCAGGTGATCGCCTACGGACCAGGGGCCGACCTGGAAGGATTGGCGTTACAGCATCCGTTCTACTCTCGGGAGGTTCCGATCCTTCTCGGCGATCACGTCACCACCGAAGCCGGCACCGGCGCGGTGCATACCGCCCCCGCCCACGGTCAGGAAGACTATGTGGTCGGCTCCCGCTACGGGCTGAAGGTGGAGAACCCGGTCGGGCCGGATGGCCGGTTCCTACCCGAGACGCCGCTGTTCGCGGGGCTGCACGTGCTCGCCGCCGACGAACGGGTGATCGATACGCTCAAGGCCCACGGCCG
>DAIRDI010000099.1:0-9995 GCA_036796235.1 Candidatus Competibacteraceae bacterium
GACGGAACTCGGATTCGCGGTGCTGCCCTCGGCGGCGAACTTCGTGTTCGCCCGTCATCCGCGCCGGGACGCCGCCGAACTGGCCGCCAGCCTGCGCGAACGCCACATCATCGTGCGCCATTTTCGCCAGGCGCGCATCGACCAGTTTCTGCGGATCACGGTCGGCGCCCCGGCGCACAACGCCGCACTGCTCGCCGCGCTGGAACGCATTCTCGCGGAGGGTTAAATCATGCAACTTCGTGATCTGGTCGCTCATACCGACCGCCTGCTGGCGGTGGATGCCTTCGCCGACTACTGTCCGAACGGCTTGCAGGTGCAGGGCCGCCCGGAAGTCCACACCTTAATCGGTGGCGTCAGCGCCTGCCAGGCGTTGCTGGATGCCGCAGTCGACCTGCGGGCCGACGCCGTGCTGGTGCATCACGGCTACTTCTGGAAAGGCGAAGACCCGTGCATCGTCGGCATGAAGCACCGCCGCCTCGCCACCCTGCTCCGCCACGACCTCAGCCTGATCGCCTATCACCTGCCGCTGGACGCCCACCCGGAACTCGGCAACAACGCCCAACTCGCTCGGGTGCTGGACCTGACGGTCACCGGGATCGCCGGCGGCAACGGCCGCACGCCAGGGCTGGTCGTGCTGGGCGAGCCGGCCAAGCCCGCGAGCGGCGAGGCATTCGCCGCCCATCTCGCCACCCGACTCAATCGGGAACCACTGTACGTGGCCGGCGCCGACGCGCCCATCCGCCGGCTGGCCTGGTGTACCGGCGCCGCGCAATCGTCCATCGAGGTCGCCCTCGCGGCCGGCGCGGACGCCTTCCTCACCGGCGAGGCGTCCGAGCAAACCGTCCACTTCGCTCGCGAAAACGGCCTGCACTTTTTCGCCGCCGGCCATCACGCCACCGAACGCTACGGCGTGCAAGCGCTGGGCGCGCATCTGGCGCAATGCTTCGACTTGCGTTTCCGGTTCGTGGATATCGACAACCCGGTTTGAACGTAGCCCTCCCGAAATTGCGGCGGAAATATCCCTACTTTCCGCGGAAGATCGCCGCAAGCACATAGACCCTCCTATCCCCCTTGAGGTATAGTTTTGCATGGCGTGGAAATCATCGAAGCTCCGGCTGGAGGGTGACCGCGCCACTCTGGCGCGCACCCCGGAAGCCGCCAGTTTCGGCGGGAAGGTCGTTCCTCATCTGGCGCCGGCGAACGCGAAAACCGTGCATACCATTCGAGTTACCAACCATCCACATCAACGATAAATCCCAAAGAGGAGACTGCGTATGAGTACGGTAGATGACGTCGATCTCGGCAGACGCCGCTTTCTAACCGCCACGGCGACCGTGGTCGGCGGTGTCGGCGTGGCGTTCGTCGCCGTTCCCTTTCTGAGTTCCTGGGCGCCCAGCGAGCGCGCCCAAGCCGCTGGCGCTCCGGTCGAAGCCGATGTCAGCAAATTGGAGGAAGGCGCCTTGATGACCGTCGAATGGCGCGGCCGCCCGGTCTGGCTGCTGAAACGCAGCCAGCGGATGTTGGACGACCTGCCCGGACTCAAGGATCAGTTGCGCGATCCCGACTCCGCGGAGACCGCCCAGCAACCCCCTTACGCGCAAAACGTCCACCGTTCCGTCCGGCCCGAGTTGCTGGTGATGATCGGCATCTGCACCCACCTCGGCTGCTCGCCCACTTTCCGGCCCGAAATCGCGCCGGCCGATCTGGGATCGTACTGGCGCGGCGGCTTTTTCTGTCCCTGCCACGGCTCCGGCTTCGATCTGGCCGGCCGCGTTTTTCGGGGCGTTCCCGCGCCGCTCAACATGGAGGTGCCGTCCCATCGGTTCCTGAGCGACACGCGCGTGTTGATTGGCGTTGATCCGGAGACTGCATAATGGCGAACACACAAGGCACAACCGGCGTGATGGGCTGGATCGACGAGCGATTTCCCCTCACCAAGACCATCCGCGAGCACCTGACCGAATACTACGCACCCAAAAATTTCAATTTCTGGTACTTCTTTGGCTCGCTGGCGCTGCTGGTGCTGGTCATGCAGATCCTGACCGGGATCTGGCTGACCATGAGCTACAAACCCTCCTCCACGGAAGCGTTCGCATCCGTCGAATACATCATGCGCGACGTCAACTGGGGCTGGCTGATTCGCTACATGCATTCCACCGGCGCCTCGGCCTTCTTCCTGGTCGTCTACCTGCACATGTTCCGCGCCCTGATCTACGGCTCCTACAAGAAGCCGCGCGAACTGCTCTGGCTCATCGGGGTGGTGATGTTCCTGGTGCTGATGGCCGAGGCGTTCATGGGGTATCTGCTGCCTTGGGGGCAGATGTCCTACTGGGGCGCACAGGTGATCATCTCGCTGTTCAGCGCGATCCCCGGGATCGGCGACAGCCTGACGCTGTGGATTCGCGGCGACTATGTGATCTCCGACGCCACCCTAAACCGGTTTTTCGCGCTGCACGTGATCGCTCTGCCACTGGTGCTGGTCGGACTGGTTTTTGTCCACATCGTCGCGCTGCACGCGGTCGGCTCCAACAACCCCGATGGCGTGGATATTAAGAAGGTGAAAGGCCCGGACGGCAAGCCGCTGGACGGCATTCCCTTCCATCCCTACTACACGGTCAAGGACTTGGTCGGCGTGGTGGTGTTCCTGATCTTCTTCTCAGTCGTGGTCTTTTTCGCGCCCGAGATGGGCGGCTTCTTCCTCGAACCTCCGAACTTCGATCCGGCCGACCCGCTGAAGACTCCGTCGCACATCGCCCCGGTATGGTACTTCACCCCGTTCTACGCCATCCTGCGCGCGGTGCCCGACAAGCTGGGCGGCGTGATCGCGATGATCGGCGCCATCGTGGTTCTGTTTTTCCTGCCCTGGCTCGACCGCAGTCCGGTCCGGTCCATCCGCTATCGCGGTTTCGCCTTCAAGGCGGTGCTGACCCTGTTCGTGGTGTCGTTCCTGATTCTGGGCTATCTGGGCGCTCTGCCGCCGAGTCCGGGACGCACCGCTCTGAGCCAGATCTGTACCGTGATCTATTTCGCGTTCTTCGCCGTGCTGCCGATTCTGCCGTGGTTTGAAAAGACCAAGCCGGTGCCGGAAAGGGTGACCTAACAATGAAAAAAATCCTCATCGCACTCGCGCTTCTGACCCTGCCGGGTCTGAGTCTCGCGGCCGGCGCTGGCTATCCGCTGCTGACCGCGCCGATCGACCCGCACAACAAAGCTTCGCTGCAGCGGGGGGCGCAACTGTATGTCAACTATTGCATGGGCTGTCACTCGCTGGAACATCAGCGCTACAACCGCATGGCCCGCGACATCGGCCTGACCGACGAACAGGTTCAGGACAATCTGATCTTCACCGGCGCCCGGGTCGGCGACACGATGCACAACGCCATGCCCAAGGCCGACGCCCGGGGCTGGTTCGGCGTCGCCCCGCCCGACCTGTCCCTGATCGCCCGGTCGCGGGGGGTGAACTACCTCTACACCTACATGTTGACCTTCTACGAAGACCCCAGCCGGCCGTTTGGCGCGAACAACGCGGCGTTCCCGAACGCCGGCATGCCGCACGTGCTGTGGGATCTGCAAGGGATGCAACGGGCCATTTTTGAAACCCAAACCGACGCCGAAGGCAATGAGACGGCGGTCATCACGGGCTTTCAACTGGCGCAACCCGGTTCCCTGAGTCCACCGGAATACCGGGAGGCCATGGCGGATCTGGTCAACTTTCTGTCTTACGTCGGTGAGCCTTACTACCTGGAGCGCCAGCGGATCGGCGTCTGGGTGATCCTGTTCCTGGGTTTGGCTTTCGTGGTGTTCTATCTGCTCAAGAAGGAATTCTGGAAGGACATCCACTGATCCCACACTGCCGCCGGGGGGCCGCCCCACCCTCCGGCGGAATTCGCCCTACTCGTTCCCTGGGCCGTTAACTCATTCAGAGCCTCGCACTGATCGATCATGACCTCGACCCGCCCCTATCTGATTCGCGCCATTTACGAATGGATCGAAGATAACAACCTGACGCCGCACATTCTGGTCAATACCGAGGCGCCGGGGGTGAAAGTACCCAAGCAACACATTCACGAGGGGCAAATCGTGCTCAACCTCAACCCGACGGCCGTGCGCGATCTGCGCCTCGGCAACGAATGGATCGAATTCAACGCCCGCTTTGGTGGCGTCGCCCGCACTTTGCAGATTCCCGTGGCGGCGGTCTTGGCCATTTACGCGCGCGAGAACGGTCAGGGCATGGCGTTCGGCGAGGAACCCGGTGGCGACGAGCCGCCGCCGTCCGACGCGCCGCAACCGGATAAACCGGCGACTCGCCCCGACCGCAAGCCGATGTTGAAAATCGTGAAGTAGTCGGCTCGATCGCCCCAGCCCCTCCCCCTTTTGGGAGAGGAGCTCTCATAATCTCAGTCGATCACTTCGAACAGTGTCACCACCTGACGCACCCCGCCGACGCGGCTGGCCGCGTTCGCTACCGCATCCGCCTCGTTGGACCGCAACAACCCCAGTAAATAGATCACCCCATTCTCCGCGACCACTTTGACCCGGCTGGGGTCAAAATCCGGAATTCTGACCTGGAACAACGCAGTCTTGACCTGGGTGCCGAGCACCGAGTCGCCGCCGCGCTCCGAGAGCGATCGGGGCGGACCGATCACTAACTCGTTATGAACCCGCTGCACGGGGGGTTCGATGCTCGAGGCGATACCTTCAGCCCGACGCCGGACTTGTTCCGACACGACTTCGCCGGTCAACAGCACCGTGCGGTTGTAGCTGTCGATATTGATACGATTGCCTGGCGGTAATTGCTGATTGAGCGCCGAGTAAAGATTCAATACGATGTTCTGATCGTCCACGATCGTGCCGGTCGTGCGGCGGTCGTGCGCCACACTGACGCCGACCGCCGCTCCGCCGACCAGCAAACCAGCGCAGCCGTTCAGCATCACGACCGCCAAGACCGCGACCGCCCAGTTTTTTTGCCTTGTTTTCATGCAAAACCTCTCCCAAACAGATAATGATCCACCAGGTCACACAGGCAGTGGATCATCAGAATATGAACTTCTTGAATCCGCGCCGTCACCGTCGCATTAACCCGCAGTTCGATGTCACCCTCGCCCAGCGCGCCCGTCACGCGCCCGCCGTCGCGTCCGGTCAGGACCACGGCGAACAGCCCCAGTTCCTGCGCGGCGGCGATCGCGGTCAGAATGTTGGGTGAATCGCCGCTGGTCGAAATCGCCAGCAGCACATCGCCAGGTCGCCCCAAGGCACGCACCTGCCGGGCGAAGATGTGCTCGAAAGCATAGTCGTTGGCGATGGAGGTCAGCGCCGAGCTGTCGGTGGTCAGGGCGATCGCCGCCAGTCCCGGCCGTTCGATCTCGAAGCGGTTGACCAGTTCGGCAGCGAAATGCTGGGCGTCGGCGGCGGAGCCGCCGTTGCCGCAGACTAGAATTTTGTGGCCTTGACGCAGGCGCTCGGCCAGCAGTTCGGCGGCCCTAACGATGCGTGGTCCCATCGCATCCAGGGTGCGTTGTTTGGCTTCGATGCTGGCGGTGAAGTGTTGTTTGATGCGATTCAGTGATTCCATGAAGCCGTCCCGCGAAGTCCGATCATGCGCGGAAGCTTAACCGATCCAGCGCGGCCTGTGGCAATCTCCCGCCGATTCTTGCTGGATTGCGGGCTACACTGACTCGAACCGTCTGTACCAGATTTTTCGCGCGCCATGATCAGGATGCCGCCGGATCAGGATGCCAGCGCCGGCGTCTGAGTCGCGGACGCAATAGGACGAGGAGTGGGCGATGCCCCGCCGACCGTCAATTCTGCGCGATGGTCTTGAGGATTTCGGCGTACTTCTCGGTATCGACAGTCCGCAGCAAGCGCCGGGCGATTTCAGTCAACTCGCCGACGTGACTGTCCTGCACCGCCCGCTTGATTTCCAGCAGGCCGGTGGGATGCATGCTGAACTCGGTCAGACCGAGACCCAGCAACAACCGGGTATAACGGGGATCGCCGGCCATTTCCCCGCACAGGCTGACAGAAATTCCAGCTTTCTGGCCGGCGCGGATCGTGTTGCGGATCAGCATCAACACCGCCGGGTGCAATGGGTCGTAGAGATAGTTGATCTCGTCGTCCACCCGGTCGATGGCCAAGGTGTACTGGATCAGATCGTTGGTGCCGATCGACAGGAAATCCAGATAGCGAGCGAACTGGTCGGCGCAGACCGCCGCCGCCGGGATTTCGATCATCCCACCGATGGGCAACCGCTCGTCGAAAGCCAGGCCGCGGTCGCGCAATTCCTGTTGGGTCTCCGCCACCAACCGCCGGACCTGAAACACCTCCTGGACCGAGCAGAGCATCGGAATCATCATCCGCACCGGACCGTAAGCCGAGGCCCGCAGGATGGCCCGCAATTGCGGCCGGAACATCGCCAGGTCCTTCAGACACAGCCGGATGGCCCGCAGGCCCAGGGCGGGATTGGTGCAGACCGGCCCACCGCGCCCGCCATCCACTTGTTTGTCGGCCCCGAGATCGGCGGTGCGAATGGTGATGGGACTCCCTTCCAGGGTCTTGATGACGTGCAGGTAGGAGGCCAAGTGCTCCTCCTCGTCGGGGGCATCGGCGCGGTTCATGAACAGGAATTCGGTCCGGTACAGACCGACGCCGTCGGCCGCCACGTCTCGCACCGCAATGGCGTCCTCGGGCAATTCGATGTTGGCGTACAGCGCGATCGTCACGCCGTCGCGGGTGATGGCCGGTTTGCCCTTGAGCTTGCTGAGCTCGCGTTGCTCGCGACGCTCTTCATGCTGCTTGTGGCGGTAATAGCGCAGGATGCGCTCGTCCAGCCCGACCAGCACCACACCTTGGCGGCCATCCACGATCACCGGCTCGTCGTGGCCCAGATAGGCGCGGGCGTTGCGGGCGCCCACCACCGCCGGGATGCCCAGGCTGCGCGCCAGGATGGCGGTGTGGGACAGCGGGCCGCCGTACTCAGTGACGAAGGCCAGGACTCCCTGATGCTGCATCAGAATGGTGTCGGCCGGCGTCAGATCCTCGGCGACGACGATGCGCCCTTCCAGCCGGCTGGCCACCAACTCGGCGTAATCGGGATCGTTCAGATAGGCCGGATCCTCGCTGACCAGAATCCGTTGCACCCGGCGCACCACGTGATCCACGTCGTCCTTGCGGGTGCGCAAATAGGGGTCGTCCATGTTCTCGAAGATCTCGATCAGGGCGTCCCGCTGGTTTTTCAAGGCCCACTCGGCGTTGCACTTGCGGGTGCGGATCATCTGGATCGGAGCCTCGGTGAGGCTGGGATCCTCCAACATCAGCAGATGGGTGTCGATGAAGGCGGTGGCGTCACTGGAGGAGGTCGCCGGAATCCGCAAGCGAATTTCCCGCAACTGCTGCTGGGCCAGCGTCAGACTGTTGAGAAAGCGCTGGACCTCGTCCTCGATGATGGCATCGGGGATGACATATTCGTTGATTTCCGGCTGGTTGCGTTGCAGCAGATAGGTTCTGCCGATCGCGTACCCTCGGGAAACCCCGATGCCATGCAACGAAAATGGCATGAAAGACCCTCTCACTCATCCTCGTCGAAGCGGCGACGGATTAAATCCTCAAGATGGTCGAGCGCCTGCACGGCCTCGGGACCGCTGGCCTGCAATTCCAGCTGGGTTCCGCGGGCGGCCGCCAGCATCATCACGCCCATGATGCTTTTGCCGTTGACCTCGCTATCGCCGCGGATCAGCCGGACTTCGGCGTTGAACCCGGCGGCCAGGGTCACGAACTTGGCGGCGGCGCGGGCGTGCAAACCCAGCTTGTTGATGATGAGCACTTCCCGTTTCAACACGCTGGAGTCTCTAGCATTCCCGGCCGACATGGCAACCCGGCTTACTGTTCATTTTAACTCGCGATGACGGAGCATGACATGAGGGCGGAGGGCGGCGAAATACCGCGCCAGGGCCGCGGTGATATAGACCGAGCGATGCTGGCCGCCGGTACAGCCGATCGCGACCGTCAAATAGCTGCGGTCGCTCGCCTCGAACCGCGGCAACCAGTTTTTCAGAAATCCCCGCAGTTCGGCGACCATGGCCGCGACCTCCGATTGGCGCTCGAGAAAGTCTATCACCGGTCGGTCGAGTCCGGTCAAGGCGCGCAACTGCGGCTCCCAGTGGGGGTTGGGCAAGCAACGCACGTCGAACACGAAATCGGCGTCGGCCGGCACCCCGTTCTTGAATCCAAAGGATTCAAACAGCAGCGACATCGCCTCGCGCGGCGTGTCGTGGATGCGGGCGCGGATCAATTCGCGCAACTGATAGATATTGATCTCGCTGGTATCGACGATCAAATCGGCGTGCACGATGATCGGCTCCAACAGGCGGCGTTCCTCGCGAATCGCGTCTTGCAACGGTGAGCCGTCCGCGCTCAGCGGATGCCGGCGGCGGGTTTCACCGTAGCGCTTCAGCAGGATCTCGTCGGCGGCCTGCAGGAACAGCACGTCCACGCTCATCCCATCGGCCCGCAGTTCGGCGAGCATATCGGGAAACCGCTCCAGCGCATCCAGAAAGTTGCGCGCATCGACCCCCACCGCCACCGTCGGCGGCAAGGCGCCGCCGGTGGCCAGCATCTCCTGGACCAACGGCCGAATCAGCTTGAACGGCAGATTGTCGACGCAGTAGTAATCCAGATCCTCCAGAGTCTGCAAGGCGATGGTTTTGCCGGACCCGGACAGACCGCTGACGATGATCACTCGCATAACGTGGCTCGATTCATGGCTTTCTCCATGCGCGCCATTAAATCCTGTTCGGCGTGATAGCCGCTCAGGCGCAGGATATGATCGCGCACCGCGCATTCCAGCAACACCGCCAGATTGCGGCCGGGGGCGATCGGCAGGGTGATCGCCGGCACGCCGACCCCGAGGATAACTCGAGTCTCGCGCAGGCCCTGCAAGCGGGCTTCGGCCGGCGACGCGATCTCCTCCTGCTTGGCCAAATGAACGATCAGCCGGATGCGCTTGTTGCGCTTGATGGCGCTGTCGCCGAACATGCGCCGGATGTTGAGAATGCCCAGGCCGCGCACTTCCAGCAGATCGCCCAGCGTGGGCGGGCAGGTGCCTTCCAGAACGTTGGGCGCCACCCGGGTCAGGGTAGGCGTATCATCGGCGATCAGACGATGGCCGCGACTGAGCAGCTCCAAGGCCAGCTCGCTCTTGCCGATCCCACTGCCGCCGGTGATCAACACCCCCAGACCGAACACTTCCAACAACTCGCCGTGGATCACGGTGGATGCCGACAGGCTGTGCCGGTAGGTACCGAGCCATTCCAGCACGATGGCTGGCGCGAGCGGGGTATACCAGAGCGGCACTTCCGCCGCGTCGGCGGCGGCCCGCAGCGCCTCGGCCTGTTTGCAGTCACCGCACGCCAGCAGCGCGCCGGTCGAAGCGCCCAGCAGATCATGGATCAGCGTGTCCCGGACCGTCGACTCCAGCCGGTCCAGAAAAACGCCTTCCTCGGGACCGATCAGTTGTAGGCGGGCGGGTTGGATCCAGTTCAGTCGCCCGTATAGAGCCGCGCCAGTTTCCGGCGGCGGCCACAGCACCCGACCCGACCCGGCCATGCCGCCAACCCAACGCGCGTCCAGCGCGCCTTCCAGATTCTGGAACAGCGTCAGGGCGCTGACTGGTGGCGCGTTCATGGCAACGTGGTCTTGGCCGGCCGCCAATCCCGGAGTCGGTCGAACAACGCCTGATTGGAATTGGCCTCCCGCAGGCGTTGACAGACGGATCGATCGCTGAACATCTCGGCCAGATAGGCGAGAATCTTGAGATGTTCGTCGGTGTAATGATCGGGCACCAGCAAGCCGAACACCAGGTCCACCGGCTGTCGGTCGATGGCGTCGAAATCGACGCCCTTCGCGAGCTTGACAAACGCGCCGATGGCTTGCCGGCTCTGCGGAAAGCGGCCGTGGGGCAAGGCGACCCCATGACCGAGACCCGTGCTGCCCAGGCGCTC
>DAIRDI010000100.1:0-9897 GCA_036796235.1 Candidatus Competibacteraceae bacterium
GGTCTGCGCGGCAAGGTACAGTGCATCTACCTCGATCCGCCCTACGGCATCAAATTCAACAGCAACTTTCAGTGGTCCACCACCAGCCGCGATGTGAAGGACGGCAACCCCGGCCACATCACCCGCGAGCCGGAACAGGTCAAGGCGTTCCGCGATACCTGGCGCGATGGCATCCACAGCTATCTGACCTACCTCCGCGACCGGTTCACCGTCGCCCGCGACTTGCTCGCCGACTCGGGTTCCATCTTCGTGCAGATCGGCGATGAAAACGTGCATCGGGTGCGGGCGGTGATGGATGAGGTGTTTGGGGAGGATAATTGCTGCGGCCAAATCACTGTTGTAAAAACAGCCGGTCAAAGCTCTGAACTAATCGCTGGCACCGCTGACTTCATGCTCTGGTTTGCGAAGCGAAAGACTTCAGTCAAGTTCAGAAGCCCACTGCTACCGAAGGGTTTCGATTCCGATAAAGCAGGCGTCTATCGTTGGGTTCGTGGTGCTGATGGCATCGCTCGTCCACTTTCAGAAGAGGAGCGAGCAACTGGAGAGATCAGCGGCGTCTTTCGGCTTGACAACTTAACATCACAGCGCCCACCAGGCAGCTTTCCAGTTTCCGTCAATGGACGCGTCTTCGGATCGGGAAAAGGGTATTGGAAAACCGGTGAGATCGGGATGGTACGACTCATCAAGGCGAACCGCGTCGCACCAGCAAGCAATAGCCTGACCTACGTTCGCTTCATGAATGACTTCAAAGCTCAAGCCATCGGTAATGTGTGGAATGATACTGGGACGGGTAGCTTTACCGATGAGAAGATCTACGTCGTTCAAAGCGGGACCAAACTCGTTCAACGCTGCCTCCTCATGACCACCGACCCCGGCGACCTCGTGCTCGATCCGACCTGCGGTTCCGGCACCACCGCCTACGTCGCCGAGCAATGGGGCCGGCGCTGGATCACGATCGACACCTCGCGGGTGGCGCTGGCGCTGGCCCGCGCCCGCATCATGGGCGCGCGCTATCCGTTTTACCTGCTGGCCGATTCCCGCGACGGCCAACTCAAGGAAGCCGAAGTCACCCGCGCCATCCCGAGCGCGCAGCCGGTCTACGGCAACATCCGCCACGGCTTCGTCTACGAGCGCGTGCCGCACATCACCCTCAAGGCCATCGCCAACAACGCGGAAATCGACGTCATCTGGGACCGCTGGCAAGCGACGCTGGAACCGTTGCGCGAGAGCCTCAATCAGGCGCTGCGGCAGCAATGGGAGGAGTGGGCGGTTCCTCGTGATGCGGATGCCGCATGGCCCGACGCGGCGAAGAAACTACACGCCGACTGGTGGCAAGCCCGCATCGCCCGGCAGCGGGAGATCGACCAATCCATCGCCGCCAAGGCCGAATCCGAATCCCTCTACGACCGGCCCTACGCCGACAAAAAGAAAGTCCGCGTGGCCGGACCGTTCACCGTCGAGAGCCTCAGCCCCCACCGCGTGCTCGGCGTGGATGAAGACGACGAACTGATCGACCCGCTCGCGGTCCGCGAGGACGATCCCGACTCCGGCCCCGCGCGGAGCTTCGAGCGGATGATCCTCGACAACCTCAAGACCGCCGGCGTGCAACAGGCCCACAAGGAAGACCGGATCACCTTCACCGCCCTCACCGGCTGGCCGGGCGACTACATCTGCGCCGAAGGCCGCTACCTGGGCCAGGAAGAAGGGCGGGACATCCGGGCGGGGATTTTCATCGGCCCGGAGTTTGGAACGGTCAGCCGTCCGGATTTGGTCGAAGCCGCCCGCGAGGCCGGCGACGCCGGGTTCGACGTGCTCGTCGCCTGCGCCTTCAACTACGAAGCGCAAGCCAGCGAATTCCACAAACTCGGCCGCATCCCCGTGCTCAAGGCCCGCATGAACGCCGACCTGCACATGGCCGCCGATCTCAAAAACACCGGCGCGGGCAACCTCTTCGTCATCTTCGGCGAGCCGGATCTCGCCATCCTGTCGGAGCCGAACGACACGCTGCGCGTCAAGGTCAACGGCGTGGACGTCTTCGATCCCTCAACCGGCGAGGTCGTCGCCGAAGGCACCGACGGCATCGCACTTTGGATGCTCGATACCGACTACAACGAGGAAAGCTTCTTCGTCCGCCACGCCTACTTCCTCGGCGCCAACGACCCCTACAAGGCCCTCAAGACCACCCTCAAGGCCGAGATCGACCCCGACGCCTGGGCCACGCTGCACAGCGATACCTCCCGCCCGTTCGAAAAGCCCAAGTCGGGGCGGATCGCGGTGAAGGTCATCAACCACCTCGGCGATGAGGTGATGAAAGTGTTTCGGGTGTGAGGCCGCGCTGGGGAAGACCGCTAGACAGTTGGGGCGCTCTCGGCGATCGGAGCCACTCAGCGGTTATTGCAAGCAGCGCCTCGCCCTATCCCGCGAAAAACGCTTGCACCCGTTCCAGCTTCCGCGTTCGCGGCATCGGCGGCAGGCTGTCCAGAAACACCCGCCCGTAAAACTTGCTCAGCAAGCGCGGATCGCAGAGCATCAACACCCCGCGATCCGTCACATCCCGAATCAACCGACCGACACCCTGCTTGAGCGCGATCACCGCCTGGGGCAGTTGGTACTGAAGAAACGGATCGTCGCCGCGCTGGCGCAGGGACTCAATGCGCGCCTGCAACACGGGGTCGCCGGGCGCGGCGAACGGCAGCCGGTCGATGATCACGCACGACAGCGCTTCGCCGCGCACGTCCACCCCCTCCCAGAAGCTGGCGGTCCCCAGCAACACCGCGTTGCCCAAGGCCCGAAATTCCCGCAGCAACACCGCTTTCGGCGCCGCGCCCTGCACCAGCAACGGATAGTCCAAGCGCCCCGCCAGCCGCTCCTCCGCCTCGCGCAAGGCCCGATGGCTGGTGAACAGCAAAAACGCCCGTCCCCGACTCGCCTCCAACACCGGCAACGCCGCGTCCAATAGCGCCATCGTGTAACTGGGCGAACCCGGATCGGGCAAGCCCGGCGGGTGATACAGCAAAGTATGACGGGCGAAATCGAACGGACTGTCCAGCCGCAACGCCGCGTAATCCTCCAAACCCAGCCGCGCCGCGAAGTGCTCGAAACTCTCCCCCACCGCCAGCGTCGCCGAGGTAAAAATCCACGCCCCGGACCGCGCCGCCATCCGCGCCCGGAAGGTCGGCGCGATATCGAGCGGCGTCAGGCTCAGGGTAAAACCCCGTCCGTGCGTCTCGAACCAGCGCGCGCTGTCGGGAGGCGTTTCCTCCCCGGTCACCGCCGCCAAGCGCCGCGCCAGATCCTCGGCGCGCCGGGCGCAGTTTTCCAAACCTTTCCCGCGCTGCGCCCCCTCCTGGAGCGCCTCCCGCAACCGTTCCAGAGCCTCGGTCGCCTGGCCGACCGCCTCCCGCACCACTGGCTGGTCGGCGACCTCCCGCCACAGCGCCCGGCGCTCCGGCGCGCCGAGCGCCTGCCGCAACATCAGGGCCGCCGGCTCCAGCGCCTCGGCCCGCTGCCGCAACTCGGGAAAATCCGCCGCGTCCCGCGCCTGCTCCACGATGGTATCGCGCGCCAACTCGCTCAATTGCCGGCCGCTCAGCGATCGGCCGAAAAAATGCGTGGCGATCTCCGGTAACTGGTGGGCCTCGTCCAGAATGACCGCTTCCACCCCCGGCAGCAGTTCGGCGAAGCCGGTTTCCTTGAGCGCCAGATCGGCGCAGAACAGATGATGGTTGATGACCAGCACCTCCGCCGCCAGCGCCTCGCGCCGCGCCTTGACGAAAAAACAGTCATCAAAGTTCGGACAATCCTGTCCCAGGCAGTTATCCACGGTCGAGGTGACGCGCGGCCAGAGCGACGAGGATTCCGGCACGTCGGAAAGTTCGGCGATATCGCCGCGCCGGGTGCGGCCGGCCCACCGGTGAATGCGGCGCAGTTCGGCGACTTGCTCGCGCGCGGGCAGACGTCCTTCCTGCTCCGTGGCGTGCAGCCGATAGAGACACAGATAGTTGCCGCGGCCCTTCAGCAACGCCACCTGCACGGGAATCTTCAGCGCCCGGCGCACCACCGGCAAATCCTGGTGATAGAGCTGATCCTGCAGATGGCGGGTGCCCGTGGAGATGATGACCCGCGCCCCGGATCGCAGCGCGGGCGCCAGATAGGCGAAGGTCTTGCCGGTGCCGGTGCCGGCCTCGACGATCAGCGTCCCACCGTCCTCCAGAATCGCCTCGACCGCCGCCGCCATGCTCTGCTGCTGCGGACGCGGCGCGAAGCCCGGTACCTGGCGGGCCAGCGGACCCTCCGGCCCCAGCAACTCGGTCGCGTCCACGCTAGCGCCCCGCGACCGCAATGGCCTTAGTTGGAGTATTGCGAGGCCCTGGCCTCGGCTTCCTCGGCGCCGGCGGTATTGCCGGTCGCCTTGCGGGCCACGGCGATCAACCGCCAGTTGCGGGCTTGCAAGGTCCGGTTGCCGCCCGCCAGATTGTTGGACTTGCTGGCCAGGGATTCGGCCTGCTGGTACTCGCCCTGATGCAGACGAATCTGCGCCAGATCGTGCCAGATGCCCGAATTGCGCGGCTCGATGCGCAGCGCCCGCTCCAGCGCGGCCCCGGCCTCGGACAACTGGTTGTTCTTAACATGGCGGTCGGCGCTGTCCAGCAACGCCGCCACCGCCTGATTGCCCTCGCGGGTGATCTCCGCCGGCGGAAGGTCGGCCGGGGGGCGCGGCGGCGGCGCCGGACGAGCCGGCGGCCGGACCGGTTCCGGCGCAGGTTCCGGCTCGACAGGCGCGGGCGGCGGGGCCAGCGCGACCGTCGAATCCGCGGGCGCCGGTGGTGGGGCCTCCCGCGGCGTCCGCGGCATGACCGGCTGCGGTTCGGGCAACGCGCCCGACGCCAGCGGATCGGCGGGATAACCGGGGCTGGGGACGGGCGATGGATAGGGACGGGCGGCTCCCGGCGGATAGGCGGGCGGACTATAAACTTCATACCGCTCCGACGGCATCTCGGACCGCGCCGGCGCGCTGCCGTAGGCATCAGGATAGGCCGGCGCTCCGTAAGGATCCGGCGCCGGCGAATAGGGTTGGGCATACTCCCGAGGCATGAGTGGATCCTGCGCTGGCAAGCGTCCCACGTCCACTTGCGGCGCCGTCGGCGGCCGGCGAACGCTGCGATCCACCACAGGCGCCCGCGCGGTCGGCTGGCCATAAGGCTGTCGCGAAAACGGCGAGGTCGAACAGCCGGCGACGAACCAGACCAGCGCCAGCAGACCCAGGCTCGGTTTCAATAGTTTATTCATCGATTATCTCCGGGGATTCGGCAGTCCCGGTCAGGAGCCCCGAACCATGGTGAATCCAGTAGCAATTAGCGTTTGGCGGCAATAAAACCACTCAATCCATCAACCTTCGAAAAAATCCACTCATTTCATTATCGTCAGCAGGCCTGCGCTCGGGCGGCGGCGCGCGCCGCGCCTGGCCGGTGGTGCAAGCAGCCGATCCATGGGGCCCAGAACCGATCAGGAACGGCACCGACTGACCGCGCCGACAACTTTGGCTCAACCGCAATCCACTGCGTGGATCCACCCAAACCTCCTCGACATCAGCCGGCGTGGGAATTTCCACGGGATCCAGCTTCAAGCCCGCCATCAGATCCATCCAGACCCGCAACGCCCCGCTGGAGCCGCTCAAGCCGGTGGATTTGTTGTCGTCGCGCCCCAGCCAGACCACGGTCAGTCGATCGCCGCTAAAACCGGCGAACCAGCTATCGCGAAAGTCGTTGGTGGTGCCGGTTTTGCCCGCGATATTCAGATCGGGGGCCAGCTTGCTCCGCATGGCGCTGGCGGTGCCGGCCTTGACCACTTGCTGCATGGCGTGGGTCAGCAAATAGATCGGCCCCGGCTCGACGACCTTTACCACCTCCAGCGGATAATGCTGCATGGGTTTACCGTTGGCGTCGGTCACTTCGCGAATGGCGCGCAGCGGCATCCGGAAGCCGCCGCTGGCGATTGTCTCGTAAAGCTGCGCGATCTCGAAGGGCGAAACATCCAACGCCCCCAACAGCAAGGAGGGGTAAGGCTTCATCTCGCGTTCGAGCCCCAACCGCCGCAAGGTCTCCACCACGCTGATCACATCCACGTCCAGACCCACCCGCACCGCCGGAACGTTGTAGGAACGGGCCAGCGCGTCGCGAAGCGTGACCCGACCTCGGTAGCGCTTATCATAGTTGGTCGGAGTCCAACGCTGGCCGCCGGACGTGTAAACCAGCGGGCTGTCATTGATCAGGGTGGTCAGGGTATAGCGGTTGGGCTGCTCCAGCGCGGTCAGGTAGATCATGGGCTTGAGCAGCGAGCCCGCCTGGCGCCGGGTATCCAACGCCCGATTGAAACCGACCGTCTTGGGTTCACGGTCGCCGACCAGCGCCAACACCTCGCCGGTCTGCGTGTCAACCACGACGGCCGCGCCCTGGAGCGGTCGCGCCTTGGATTGGCTTTTTTCCAGCGTTGGCAAGCTGTTGGCCAGGGTATTCTCCGCGGTCGCCTGCACCCGCGGGTTGAGGCTGGTGAAGACCCGCAAACCCTCCAGAACCAGATCCTCTGACTTGTAGTACTGCCGCAACTGGCGCCGCACCAAGTCCAGAAAGGCCGGATAGGCGGTGATCCCGCTGGCGGCATTGGGCGTCACGTCCAGCGGCATCCGCTTGGCGATGGCGGCATCCTCGGCGCTGATCAGGTTCTGCTCGGTCATCACGTCCAACACCAGGACGCGACGTTCCCGGGCCCGATCCGGGCGCCGGCGCGGGTCGTACAGGGAAGGCCCCTTGATGATCGCCACCAAGAGAGCGATCTGATGCAGATCCAGCTCGTCCAGCGCCTTGCCAAAATAAAACTGGCTGGCCAGCCCGAAACCGTGAATCGCCCGACTGCCGTCCTGCCCCAGGTAGATGGCGTTGCTGTAAGCCTCCAGGATCTCGTCCTTGCCATAGCGCGAGTCGATTAGAATCGCCATCAGCATTTCGTTGAACTTGCGCGTGAAGGTCCGTTCGTTGCTTAGAAACAGGTTCTTGACCAGTTGCTGGGTCACGGTGCTGCCGCCCTGCACCGTCCGTCCGGCCCGCAGGTTGGCCAACAGGGCGCGGAAAATTCCTCGGGGATTGATGCCTGGATGTTCGTAGAACGAGCGGTCCTCGACCGCCAGCAGCGTGTCCACCAGGGCGGGTGGGAGATCCTTGCTTTTAAGCAGGATGCGATCCTCGTAGCGGGCCGGATAAATGCCGGCGATTTCGGGGGGGTCCAGCCGCAACAGGCCCGGCGCTTCCTGATTATCCAAGCTCACCAGATCGACCAGGATGTTGCCGGCAAACGTCAGGCGGACTTTGCGCTCCGGCTCGACGCCGTCCGCGAAAGTGAAATCGCGGGTCACCACCTCGAAGGTCTCGCCCTGGCGCGCGAAACTGCCAGGGCGGCTCGGCGAATTTCCACCCTCCGCGGGGGGGGCGCAGGTCTCCGGCGCGGGCGGCTTTGCTTTGCGCTTGACCGCGGGCTTGCCGGTGGCGGCGGGCGCGGGCGGCTTCTCGATCGGACAGTTCACGTCGCGATAGCCCAGCATTCGCAGTTCCTGCGCGAAGGCGTCGGCGCTCAGTGGCATCCCTTCGAACAGCTCCAGCGGCCGGGCGTAGACCTTGGCCGGCATGGCCCAGCGTTTCTGGTTGAATTCAGTACGAATGACCGCGTCCAGGTACAGCATGTAGCCGCCCAGCCCAAACACCGCCAGCAACACGCCGCCCAGCACCAGCGAGAACAGCAACGAAAAAAACGACTGCAACACCCACAAGCGCGGTTTAGGGCGTGCCTTGGGTCTGGATTTAGTCCTGGAGGGACCGGATGCTCTACGTCTGACCATGCCTGTTCCTGTGGGGAAACGCCACGCCCGTCCTTTTGCTTGGCGCGTCCGGGTGATTCTACCTTATCCTAACAGCATTCCTGATCACGATTCGGAGTCCGGCGCGTGCAATCCCATCATGGCGCTTTCGACCAGGCCACGCTGATCGCGGCGTTGCTGCGACCGGACTGCTACCCTCATCCCGCAGCCCGCATCGAACACCTGCAAACCCATATTTCCCACGTCCTGCTGGCCGGCGACTACGCTTACAAGATCAAGAAGCCCCTGAATCTGGGTTTTCTGGATTTTACCAGTCTGGACCGGCGAAGATACTATTGCGAAGAGGAACTGCGCCTGAATGGCCGACTGGCGCCGGATCTCTACCTCGACTGCGTGCCGATCGGGGGGACTCCGGACCACCCGGCGCTGGGCGACGCGACCGGCCCCGTCATTGAATACGCGGTCCGGATGCGCCGCTTCAGCCAGGAGGCGCTGTTGGATCACCTGCTGGCCGCCGGTCGGCTGGAACCTCACCATCTGGACGCGCTGGCCCGGCGGCTGGCCGAATTTCACGAATCCATCGCCCGCGCCGATCCCGCCGCGTCGTTCGGCGCCCCGGAACAGGTCCAGCAACCGATCCTGGACAATTTCACGTACACCCGGCCGCTGCTGGCCGATCCCGCCGACCGCGCCGCCCTGGACGCCGTGGAGCGCTGGACCTTGGCCGCCTTCGACCGGCTGCGTCCGCGACTGATGGAACGCAAGGCCGGCGGCTGGATTCGCGAATGCCACGGCGATCTGCATCTCGGCAACATGATCCTGGCCAATGATGGGCAAGTCACCGTCTTCGATTGCATCGAATTCAACGACGATTTGCGCTGGATCGACGTCATCAACGATCTGGCCTTTCTGACCATGGACTTGCGCTTTCGCGGCGCTGGGGGGTTCGCCCAGCGGGCGCTGAACACCTATCTGGAGTTCGGCGGCGACTTCGCCGGCGTGACCCTGGTATCCTACTACCAGGTCTACCGGGCCATGGTACGCGTCAAGATCAACGCGATTCAGGCCAGCCAGAGCGACGTTCCGGAGAGCGAACGCGCCGCGGCCGCCGATCGCCGCCGGGCTTACCTGCGTCTGGCCCTGGAACTCACCCGCGAACCGGCGCCTTTCCTGTTGATCACCCACGGCGTGTCCGGTTCCGGCAAATCGCGCCGGACGCGGGAATTGCTGGAAGTATTCCCAGGCGCCATCCGCATCCGCTCCGACGTGGAACGCAAGCGGTTGTTCGGCTTGGGGCCGCTGGACGACAGCGGGTCGAGCCTCGGCCAGGGTCTGTACACGGCGGACGCCAGCGCCCGGACCTACCAGCGCCTGCATGAACTGGCCGGACAACTGCTGGCGGCCGGCCATGCGGTGTTGGTGGACGCGACTTTTCTCAAACGCGACCACCGGCAACCGTTCCGCGACTTGGCCGCCCGCCACGGCGTACCGTTTATCCTGCTGTATTGCGCCGCCGATCCGGCCACGCTGCGGGAACGGGTCGCCGCGCGGCGGGAGCGCGGCGACGACGCCGCCGAAGCCGATGTCGATGTGCTGGAGCGCCAGTTACGCCATGTCCAGCCGCCAACCGCCGCCGAACGGCCGCTGACGTCCCGCCGCGACGGCGACCTGGAACGACTGCGCGCGGCCATTCTGGCCACCCTCCCCGCTTGACTCGGTAGGAATACCCTCCTCGAGCGGGCGTTTCCGCAACCCTTGCGGGTCCTGCGCGGTTCTTTGATGACCGGCCTGCTCCAGCCCTTCAACCGCCGTCCGGCCCGCGCCGGACCGGCGGCGGCCAGTAGTTGTGCTCGATAAGAGAGATCCATGGGACACAATAGACGCTTGGAAAGGGTACGGTAGCGGCGGGGGGTCTACGGTTCGATACCGGCCTGTTTGAGCCGGGCAAGGAGCTGTTCGACCTGCCGTTCCGCCGCTTCCCGGGCCTGTTGCGCGTGCTGGGCTTGCCGTTCCGCCGCTTCCCGGGCCTG
>DAIRDI010000101.1:0-9876 GCA_036796235.1 Candidatus Competibacteraceae bacterium
CTCCGGCAGTGGATGTTGGTGGGGGCTTATCAGCCGGGTCCCTTCACCGTTGGCTTGCTCTACGAACAAGGCGACCTGAACACCGTTAGCACTTCGCCCCTGACCGATGGTTTTGCGCCGCTCGGCTTTGATGACACCATGAATATCATGCTGTTTGGTTCCTACACCTTCGGCAACAACACCATCCGGGCCGCCTACAGTTGGATGGAGCCGGATGGTAGTTATTTCGACGTGGCGCGAGATCGCAACAGAAGCTATAGCGAAATCCAGAACCTGCTCCTCGGCTACCAGTTCAACCTCAGCAAGCGCACCCGCTTGTGGGCGGAGTATCTGGGCCGCATGGACGACAACGATGGCGTTCTGCGCAATGTCCCCAGCGATCAGAACGTCCTATCCTTGGGTATGCGCCACGACTTCTGATCCCGTTTTTTGAACTCGGATCAGGTCAGCAAACGGACGCCTTCGGGCGTCCGTTTTTTTAGCTCGGTACGTGTTGGCGGTCGATTCGTTGCTAAGATGCCAATCAGTTGTATTTTTATGAAAAGTTAGTTGCATTTTTGCGGGGATCGTTGTATAAAAGGCGGAAATCAACCTTCAAGCTGGTTTTTCCATCAAAGTATCCCTCTGATGGAAAGACAAACTGTTCAGTACTGAGCCTACAGACCTCTGGAAATTCCGCCATGAAAAAATCTGTTCTTACCTTGGCCGTCGCCGGCGCTCTCGCCCTGCCCTTTGCGGCGCAAGCCGATACCATCCTGTACGGCTCCGCGCGGGTTTCCATTGATTATCTGCAAATTGAGGGCGATTCCAGCGCTTGGGATGTGGCTAATAACGACTCGCGGTTGGGCGTTCTTGGAAGCGAGGATCTCGGCGGCGGCCTCAGCGCCGTCTATCAGTACGAATTCGGGGTTGACGTGACCGAGGGCGGCAACTTCGAGAACAATCGTCCCAAATTCGTCGGCCTCAAGGGTAATTTTGGCACGGTCACCGCTGGCACTCAGGAAACCCCGTACTACCATGTGGCGGGAATCGTCGATATCTTTAACAGCGCCAAGACCTTCGGTACTGATGCCTGGCTGGGCGGAGGGTTCGATGAGGATCAGGCTGGACGTGGCTTGGCGTTGACCCGAATCGATAACAGTCTCTACTATGCCTCTCCCGACTTTAGCGGTTTTTCCGGGGAAGCCATGCTGGTCATGGACGGTGGGTTTACCCGTGCGGATGGCGCATCGGATGGCGTTGACATCTGGAATATCGCCTTTAAATACGAGCAAGGTCCCTTCTTCGCCGGTCTCAGCTACATTGCGCTGAATGGGGACACCATTGATGTCGGCGGCGGCGCCATCGCCGATTTGGACCTGGATCAGTGGGCGCTAGGGTTGGGCTATGCGGGAGGACCGTTCAGCGTTGGCTTCATCTACGAGCAGGGAAGCCTCAACCTGTATGGTTTATTGAATAAAGCCAGGGTCGACGGCGTTACGGTCTTTGGCGGCGACGATGCCAAAAACTTTTACCTGGCCGGCTCGTATACCTTCGGCAACAATGCCATCAATGCGGCTTACGGGCGGCTGGACCCCGGGACCAGAGGCGCCGATGAAATCGACAACTTCATCGTCGGCTATCAGTACAATTTCAGCCGGCGGACTTCGGTCTGGGCAGAATACATCGGTCGTAGCAGCGATGATCTCGGCGATCTGAACGCCGTCTCGCTCGGCACTCGCGTGGACTTCTAAAAAAAGCCTGACTCACAGGCGTAAGGGCGACGGGCGCTGCCGCAAGGCATGCGCCCGTTTTTTTTGCATATCAAAACTCATAATTGAGACAACAACTTGTCGTAGTCCGCATGCGAACCGACCCAGAACCATACAATGCCTGTTTCGTCCTTCTGTCCCAATGCGCGATAGCCTTTACCAATGCGAACCGAGTAAATCGGTAGAACCGTATGGACAGGCTTGAAACGTAAGCTTCGGTGTCCCGGATTCCGTTGAAATTGTTGATAAGCCTGTCGCGCTTGATTCCGCACCGGAACGGGCAGACTTGCCAGCGCTCTGCGAAACTGCTCGGTGGTCCGTGACTTCACAAGGCATCGACATCCAGTGGCCGCGTTTTTCCTGCCCGGTCTTCCGCCATGGCCTCGGCAGCCAACCGCGCCAAGAGATCTTGAGAGTTTGCAAACTTGCTTTGCCATCGCGCTTCATCTTCGAGTTCCTCCAAAATGAGCGCGGCCAGGGAATCCTGTTCGCATTCGGGAAGCGCTTTTACTTTCTCTATAGCCTGTTCGAGCAGTTCGGTCATCGCCTGTTTCTCCCTACAATAGAAGTTTCAAAGAGTGATTGCCTCAGGTTTGAATGCGAATTAAGCGCGCTGCAAAATATGGCGTCACATCAAGCAGCCATATCAACCACTTCCACATTCATCCTCTCTTTTACCTCATGCTCCATCGAGAGATGGCGGTCAATCGCGTCGAGGGTGGTGGCGTGAAAGTAACGCTCTCCGCATCCCTGACAAACTTCCGCGTCAACATTCTCGACAATGTAAAGGCGGCCCTGTAGCCAATGCGATCTTTTGACTTTCCTGGCCCGCGTTTCACCACCACAAAATTCACAGATCATGGCTCCTCCGTCAAAGCATATACGTTAATAATCAACAGGCTGGCGTCTTCCCTGAATCGGCAAATGACATGGATTAATCGCCCATCCTTGGCCGGTCCTTCGATACGGTATCGTGTGCCTCGCGCATCCTCGGAGAGCTTCTTGTCAATACGCCCCTTGAACAAGGCATTTTCGACATCATCACGCTCCAGGCTGTCATCGAGCATCTCCTCTTCCGCATGGGACGAGAGGCAGTAAGCACGATCAACGATCTTCTGGCGAATTCTTTGAATGCTGGCCATGCGCGGCGCGGTCCCGACCAAAAACTTTGACACCTTTGCCATCCGCCGTTCCCAGTAACAGCACGTCCGCCGGCCGCAGCGCGAATAGCCCCACCGTGACGACGCCGACGATGTCATTCAGCTTGGCCTCCAGTTTGGTCGGTTCCAGAATCGCCAGATTGTAGACATCCAGAATTAGATTGCCGTTATCGGTGACGAATTGTTCCCGCAGCACCGGCTGTCCGCCGTGCTTGACCAGCTCCCGTCCGACGTGGCTGCGCGCCATCGGAATCACCTCCACCGGCAAGGGAAACGCCCCCAACACATCCACTTGCTTGGAGGGATCGGCGATGCACACGAAGAGTTCGCTGGCGGCGGCGATGATCTTCTCGCGGGTCAGCGCCCCGCCGCCGCCCTTGATCAATTGCAACTGGGCGTTGACTTCATCGGCGCCGTCCACGTACAACGGCAACGGTCCGACGGCGTTGAGATCGAACACCGGAATCCCGTGGGCCTTCAGCCGCTGGGTGGTGGCTTCGGAACTGGATACCGCGCCGTCGAGGCGGTGCTTGATGCGGGACAGGGCATCAATAAAATAGTTGACCGTCGACCCGGTGCCGACCCCGACCACGGTATTTTCCTCGATATACTCCAAAGCCGCCTCGGCGGCGCGCTTTTTCATTGCATCGCTGGACATGGCGATATTTTCCTCTTCGTTGCAAAGCCATTCTCATGCACGACTACATCAAAAAAATCCTCACCGCCCGGGTTTACGATGTCGCCATCGAATCGCCGCTGGACGTCATGAGCCGCCTGTCGCGGCGGCTGAATAACCGGGTGTTGCTCAAACGTGAGGACTTGCAACCGGTGTTTTCCTTCAAGCTGCGCGGCGCCTACAACAAGATGGCCAACTTGCCCCGTACCGCTCTGGACAAAGGCGTCATTTGCGCCTCGGCCGGCAACCACGCCCAAGGCGTCGCGCTGGCCGCCCAACGGCTCGGGATCAAGGCGACCATCGTCATGCCCCGCACCACCCCCGCCATCAAGGTGCAGGCGGTGCGCGACCGCGGCGGCAAAATCGTGCTGCACGGCGATACCTACGACGAAGCTTACCAGCACGCGCGGCAACTGGAAGCCGACAAGGGCCTGACCTTCATCCATCCCTACGACGACCCGGATGTGATCGCCGGCAATGGCACCATCGGCATGGAGATCCTGCGCCAGCACCCCGATCCCATCGAAGCGATTTTCATCGCGGTCGGCGGCGGCGGGCTGATCGCCGGGATCGCCAGTTATGTAAAATTCCTGCGCCCGGAGATCAAAATCATCGGCGTGGAGCCGGAAGATGCCGCCTCAATGTATGAAGCGCTCAAACACGATCGACGGATCACGCTCGATCAGGTCGGCATTTTTACCGACGGCGTCGCCGTGCGCCAGGTCGGCGAGGAAACCTTCCGCCTGGCCCGGGCTTTGGTGGATGAAATGGTCGTGGTGTCCATCGACGAAATTTGCGCCGCCACCAAGGACATCTTCGACGATACCCGCTCCATCGCCGAACCCGCTGGGGCGCTGGGCGCCGCCGGTTTGAAGAAATACGTGGAACGCACCGGCATCGCCGGGGCTAATCTCATTGCGATCAACTGTGGGGCCAACATCAACTTCGACCGCCTGCGTCACGTCGCCGAACGGGCCGAACTGGGCGAACGGCGCGAGACCCTGCTGGCGGTGACCATCCCGGAGCAGCCGGGCAGCTTCCGGAAATTTTGCCAGGTCATCGGCAAACGTTCGATCACCGAATTCAACTACCGCTATGCCGATACCCGGCAGGCGCAGGTATTCGCCGGCATTCAGCTCAGCGAGGGCGAGGAGGAGAAACAGCGGATTATCGACACCCTGCGCGAGCACGGCTATCGGGTCGTGGACATGAGCGACAATGAAATGGCCAAGTTGCACGTCCGCTACATGGTGGGCGGCCACGCGCCGGGCATCCGCGACGAGCGGCTCTACCGCTTCCAGTTTCCCGAACGGCCGGGCGCGCTGCTTAAATTCCTGACCGGCATGGCGCATGGCTGGAATATCAGCCTGTTTCACTATCGCAACCACGGTTCGGACCACGGTCGAGTGCTGGTCGGCATCCAGGTTGCGGAAGCGGAACGGCCGCGCTTCGACCAGTTTATCCGCGATCTTGGCTATCCCTACTGCGAGGAGAGCGACAACCCCGCCTATCGGTTGTTTCTGGACGGGCGCGGCCAGTCGTGATCAATATCCCTCAAACGCGAAGCGCGCCGTCCCGATCATCAGCACGTCACCCACCTCCAGGGCCAACACCTCATTCGTCGCGAGGCCGTGGCAACCGATCCGGACCGCGCCCGGTCCCGCTAGATTTTGGATCCAGTACATGCCATCCCGAAACAGCAGTTCGGCATGTTGCGGCGCCACCTCGGGGGCATTGATGCGCAGTCCGGCTTCGGGGGAACTACCCAAGGGCAGCCATTTGGGCACGTAGTAGTGCACGACCTGCCGGCGCGCCGCATCCTGGCGCTCGAACCGGGCATAGAGCAGGGAACCGGGGTTGCCAACCCCGTTCAGTTGCGCGACGCGCTCCTGCAGGTGGAGCAGGTGCAGATAGCGTTTCTTCAGCACCATGCGCGTATCCTCATTGCTGGGTCGCGGGTCGCGCTGGTGTAATACATCGACCAGGTCGAGCAGGTAACGGCCAAATTTATCGCGCGGCTCCTGCGTATCCCAATCCAACGCCTCTTGACCCCAGTGATGATCTCGAACCAGCGTCAGCCGCAGACCGTACAGATCGCAGATCTCCAGTACATCGTCCGTTTCCAGCAGGCTCCAGGTTCCGCGCTCCAGCCGCTCGCCATTGCGGCCGGTGTAGGTATGGCCCTGATTGCTGACCGGCATCAGCGCTAATTGATCCCCCAGCGCGCAAATGACGCAGTGCAGCCGGGAGATACGGTTGTACTTGGGCACAAAACCCAGGGTGAAATCGCCGAACCCCGTACCGGCGGCGGAGCTATGGCGACCAAAGATCATGAACGGGCGCGATACCAGTTCGATCCGCACGGGTGCTTGGGCGGGATTTTCGGCGAGCAACAACGCCCGCGTCAGCGGGGTGCCGCGACCGAGCGCGTGGTCGGCCCCCGCCAGGGTGGTCCGCAGGCTATAGGTTCGCTCGTGATCGGCTTCCAGTTCGAGCGGCAGCGTGTAAGCGAGACCGCTGGCATCCTTTTCGCGGCCCGCTGTCAACCAGGAGCTGGCGGCGGCGGTCGTTTCCCCCGGCGGCGCGCGCCAAAAGCGCTCGATGCGGGCTTCGGGTGCGGTCTCCGGGTCGTGGTCGGCGTCCAGTCGGATCTCAAGCCGGTTGTTATAAGCGTGCCACTCTCCGCGATGGTCGCGGAGATCGAGTTCCAACCATAGCGTGGTCGGCCCTGGGCTGATCTGTAAATGGCGGTAATCCACATACACCGGGTGAGCATCCCGACCATCCAGCAAGCGAACCGGCGGGACCTGACCGTCGTTGGCGAAGCTAAGATCGGAACCGCGCAAGCGCAACCGGATTTCCCGGTATAACCACCAACTGGGATTGATCAGGAGGGCGCAAAGCACGCTATCCGGTTCTGGCGCCATTTTGCCGAGGGTTACCAGACTCACCAACACCGGTTGTTGGGTTTCCATCAACCGGGTCATTCTTTGTACGAATGCCGGGTGCAGGATGGGTTCGTTGCTCTGAGCCAGCCCCAGATACCGGTTGTGAATCCAGGTCAGCGCGTTCCGATCCCGCGTCTCCCGGTGATCCTGCCTGGTCGAGGCCTCGTTCAGTAGCTGCGCGAATTCACGTAGCGGCTCAGCGAGTGGCGCTGAGAGCTGAAAGGATGGTGGCGATCCCGCCCCAGGGTTCTGCTGGGTGGCGGGAATCTGTCCGTCCGGCGGTCCAAGGTCCGGCGCGAATGGGTTCGCTGTCCGTGCGACGGATTGCGGAACAGACGGTTGCGGGGGGGGCGTCGTGGTGGTGGATACTGCGGGAGATTCCGCAAGCGCGGGTCGCTGTTCGGTCGCCGCCGCCTCCTCCTCCAGTAGGGCGAAATCGATCCCGAGTTCCATACCGGGCAATTTCAGATCGAACTCGTCCAGACCGACGTCGGGCGCACTCCCGGTCCAGGGGCTGTCGCGCTGGATTTCTCCGTCATCCACCAGTGGCGACTGGGACCGTTCGCCGAGAAAACAACTACGGGCTGCTTCGTCGATCCGTTCCTGCGTGATCTCGCGCTCCGACTCCAAACTGGCGAACAAGAAGACCGCGTCGCACAACATGGCGATGGCGCGGGGTACGCCTTGGCAGTAGTCATCGATGCGCTCGATGATAGTGGGGGAGAGCAGGTCCTTGTTGTCGTGACCGGCGATCATGAATTGGTGGTGGATGAACAGCCCGGTTTCGAGCCGGCTCAACCGGTCGAGCCGGCACCGAGCCTGGATGTGCTCCTGGAGTGGTCGCAGCTCGGGTTGCCGCAGCTTGCCTTCGATTTCCGGCAATCCCGCCAGCACGATCTGCAGGCGCTGAGCGGGGATCGCTGGGGTTTCCACGAACTCCCACAATCGGCGCAGCGCGGCGATACGCAGGTGGTGAGCATCATCGACGAGCAGAGCGACGGGTTGGTTGCGACGGGCGTACCCGGCCAACGCATCCTGCAATAATTGTTGCTGTTGTGCGAAATCCAGATGATCGGCCGGCAGCTCCAGGTTCGTGCAGAGGTAATTGATGACATCGGGCAAATCGAAGTTGGCGTTGGCCAGTAGAACGAAGCGGATATCTTCGGCTTCCGCCATGCAGCGCCGCAGGGTAAAGGTTTTCCCGACCCCGGCTTCCCCGGTCAACAGGATAAATCCGCGCCGTTCCCGAATCCCATCCAGGATATCCGCGCAGGCGTCATCAAAATTGGCGTTGTGGTAAAAGCCTTTTGGATTTTTCGGCTTGAAGGGTTTGCTTTCAAAACCGAAGTGGGTGGTATACATACCCCTCTCCTTGACACCGGGTTACTATCGGCATTCTATGACACAAATATTTTTTCCAACAGCTTCTTAGGGGAATGGTTTCCGGCGTCTGTTCGAATCGGCGGCGCGCATTCCAAGGATTGCCATACTATTTCATTCCACGTGTCCAGCGCATCATTGAGGATTCCAGTACGTCGCCCGAGCTCTCACCCCGTCGGACTCGCCGACGCCGCAAGCCGCCACGGTAGCCTCGGTCGCTCTCTCAGCTCCAAACTGTCAAGCGCTGATTGGTTACCGGCGACTGGGGCGGCGACTGCTGATGGTCGGCGGCCAACTGTGTGGGTTGTTGGCCGGTGGACTGGTTGCCTACGTCCGTGGCTCGCCCCCGAACGGGCGGCGCGCGGACTCGCCCCGGCGCTGGTTGATCTGCCGTTCGCCACCCAACTGCGCCATCGACTGGTTCAACTTGGCCCGACCTAGATCAAATTAGGTCAGATTGTGGCGGTGTGCGAGGATATGTTGCCGCGCTGCGTCACCGATGAACTAAAAAATTGTTCGATCGGGCGCCCGCCGCGCCTTTTCCAGCGATTCGCATCCTGATCGAGACCGAACTGAGACGACCGTCGAGCGCACTGTTCAACTGGATCGAGGAATAACCACCGGGCTCACATCCTTGGCGCAAACGCAGCGCGCCACCACCGTGGGTGGTCTGGCTGAGGCGCGGGCGATGCGGTGAACTTTTGGTTATGCAAGCATTGTACCGCAATGCTTTGTCGTGTTGATCCGCACGTCGGCTGCTCGCTGATCCTGCCTGGCTCGCCAATGCGCATTGGCTTTGTGGATTTGGACATTTTCAGTAAGTTCAAGGTTATCTTGTCATGCATGTTTCAAATCCGCCGCGTTTCCTCGTGGTGCTACTACTGTTGCTGCTGCTGGGGTCCGCCCTGGCTCGCGCCGGCAACGATTATCCGCTGGCGCTGGTCCACGGTTTCATGGGTTGGGGTCGGGAGGAACTGCTCGGTTTCAAGTACTGGGGGGGACTGGGGGACTTGCAGGAAACGCTCGACCGGGCCGGTCACCGCACCCATACCGGGGTGGTTGGGCCGTTTGCCAGCAACTGGGACCGCGCCTGCGAGTTGTACGCCCAACTCAAGGGCGGTACGGTCGACTATGGCCAGGCCCATGCCGCCGCGCACGGCCATGCTCGTTATGGCCGGACTTTCCCTGGTTTATATCCGGAGTGGGGCACGGTGGACGAACGCGGTCGAGCGCGCAAAATTCACTTGATCGGTCACAGTCAGGGCGGCCAGACCGTCCGGGTGTTGACCGCGTTGCTGGAGCAGGGCGCGGCGACGGAACGGGACGTCACGTCGGCCGCCGAACGGTCGCCGCTGTTCGACGGCGGCAAATCCTGGGTCCACAGCGTCACTACTCTCGCCACGCCGCACGACGGGACCAGCCTCGCCGCCGGCGTCGATTCCCTGTTGCCCCTGGTCCGCGCCGGTTTGCTCGGTTTCGCCGCCCTCGCCGGGGTCCAGCCCGACGCATTGCCCTACGATTTCAAGCTGGAGCAGTGGGGCTTGCGCCGCGAGTCCGGCGAGTCGTTCCCGGATTACTGGCGGCGGGTCGAGCGGAGTCCCATCTGGCGATCCCGCGACATCAGCGCCTGGGACCTGAGTCCCGACGGCGCTCGAGAGTTGAACCAGCAATTCCCGGCTCAGCGGGAGGTGTATTACTTCTCCTGGGCGACCTCGGCGACCGTTCCGGTTTGGCCCGGCCGGCGTCACGTTCCCCTGCCGACCCTGCTGCCGCAGTTCTGGGCCAGCGCGCTGTTCGTCGGCGCCTACACCCGCGACGAGCCGGGACTCGTGACCATCGACGCCGGCTGGTGGGAAAACGACGGGGTGGTCAACACCCGCTCGATGGCCGGGCCGACTCTGGGTTCGTCTGATCGGATCGTGCCTTATCGTGATCCGCCCCTGCGCGGCGTCTGGAACCAC
>DAIRDI010000102.1:0-9099 GCA_036796235.1 Candidatus Competibacteraceae bacterium
GCCGGCGGACGGCGTTGAGGGTCTGCCAGGCGACGAGCATGGCCATGACCGTGGTTTTGCCGGCCCCGGTGGCGAGCTTGAGGGCGAGCCGCGGGAGTTCCGGATTGGCGTCCCGATTGGCGGCGGCCAGGTGGTCGAGCAGCGTTTTGCCGGCCTTGGAATGCGGGGCGACCTCAATGAGCCAGATGGCGGTTTCGACCGCTTCGATCTGACAGAAGAACGGGCGCACGTCGCCGAACGAGTGCTGTCGCCAGTGCTGGAGCAGACGGGCGGTTTCCGGAGTGACCTGCTGTTGGCCGGGCGGCAGGGAACGCCAGGCGTCCACGTTTTGCCGCACGGTGTTGATGATGGACGTGACATCGTATTGCTGCGCCGCCGTCGAGAGCCCCTGGCCTTCGGCGAAGACCATCGCATCCTGGCGCGCGGCGGTCTTGCGTTTCTTCGGCTTGGGAATGGGCGTGACGAACTCGGCGCGGCGGCGGTTCTCGACGATCCGCTGGGTCGGCTGGCCGGACGGGTCCAACTCCCAGTGGCGGCGCGGGCACGCATAGGGAGAGTTGAGGATGGGGCGGGTGAAGAAGGAATCGGACATGCCGGCGATTCGCAGGACTACTCTCGTAACTCGGCCAGGCGCTTTTCGAGATCATAATCGGCCGCGTCGAGCACCGGCCGAGCGAGCGCCTGCTCGAGGAGTTCCCGAGCGCGCTCTCGATCGATGGGCTGGCCATGGTTGGGCGCGTGACCATAACCGAGAATATGGGCCAAGAGCGCATAGCCGGCGGCGCGGTCGGGATAGTCCCGGATCAGTTCGAGCAACACCCACTCGCCTTCTTCTGGCTCTCCCGCCAGGAAGTGGAATTCCCCCAGGTCGGCACGGTGGTTGGTCACAAACAACTCATCCTCGTCAGGGAAGTGCGCGAGCACTTCTTGGCACAACCGCACGCCGATCTCGGCATAGCGCCGGTCTGTCAGGGCCGCGTTATGCAACTCGATCACGAAGTCCGGCAGCCAGTTGAAGAGACTCTGGCTGCCGTCAAAAACGACTGCGGCTTGCCAGGTGTTGCTCATTTCGGGACGCAGTCGGGAACGGATCGTCCGCCAGACGTCCCACCAGATTTCGCAGGCTCTCGCCCCCTGGCCTTCGCTCGTGAGTCGGTAACCCTCTTGCATCCAGTCATCGAGCATCTCCACGGAGGGGCGTTCGGGGCAGTAACGCTTCCACAGCTCGCAGGCGGCCAGTCCCAGGAAGTCGTCGGCATGGCGCGACCGCCGTCCGCCGAGGGCCGCGCGCCAGTGCTCGGAGATCGCCCACGCCGAGGTTTGGTCCGCCGCCAAGGCCAGGTAGGCCTCGCGCGATGCATCGACGGCGAGCGCGCGCAGTTGGGCCAGGAGGTCTTCGGTGCTCAGCGCGGCCACCTTGCGGGGCGTCCAGAAATCGCGCGCCTTCTCCGGTTCGAGACGCTGCATCCGGGCGAACAGGTCGGAGTCTGCAAAGAGTTTCGCGATCACATAGGGGGGAATGCCCGCACCCGGCGCCAGGCGCGAGTCGGTCGGCGTCGCGACGGGCGCCGGCGCGCGTTCGGCGCCAACCGGCGGCGCCTTCGTTGGCGCCTCCTGACCCAGACAACACTTTTTATACTTTTTGCCGCTGCCGCACGGGCAGGACTCGTTGCGCCCAATCTTGTTCATGGACTCCGTCACCTATCGAGCGAGGGTTGAGTTCCGGATCCGCCGCACTCGGAAAACCACCTGGCGCGGATCGCCGGCAACCGGGCGGTTACCATCGTTCCTGGTTCGAAAAAACCGACGTTGGTCCGAACCAGCGCGCGGCTCGTCGATTCTCCATGCCAAGGCGTGGCATCGATTCGGAAAAGTGGTTTTTGGAATCAGAGTTCGATTCCCTATACTTCAACCAGTATAGTGAATAGTGAAAAGCCTGGGGTTCAGAAGAGAGGGTTGGAACCTCGGCTATTTTCGAGGGCATCCGAACGGTGGATACCGGCACATGTTTCCTTCGGTTTTATGCGGAACTCAACGACTTCCTGCCGCCGGAGCGGCGCCGGGTGGATTTTCCGCACGCCTTCCAGCGGCACGCTTCAATCAAGGACCTGATCGAAGCGCTGGGCGTCCCGCACCCGGAAATCGACTTGATTCTGGTCGATGGCATATCGGTGGATTTCGCCTACCGCGCACGGGACGGCGACCGGATCAGCGTCTATCCGATGTTCGAAGCTTTCGACATCCAGGCGGTGAGCCGGGTCCGCCCGGAGCCGTTGCGGGTGAGCCGGTTCGTGCTGGACGTGCATCTGGGCAAGCTGGCGCGCCACCTGCGCTTGCTGGGCTTCGACGCCCTCTACCGCAACGACTACGCTGATGCCGAACTGGCGCGGGTGGCCAGCGTCGAACGACGGATTCTCCTGACCCGCGACCGGGCGCTGTTAAAACGGGCGGTGGTGACGCACGGCCTGTTCGTGCGCGCGACCGATCCGCGCCGGCAGATCGAGGAGGTGCTCGACCGGCTCGATCTGTACCGGGCGATCCGGCCGTTCCAGCGCTGCGTCGGCTGCAACGGCCGGCTGGCGGCGGTGACCCGCGAGCAAGTGTGGGACCGGCTGCCGCCGCGAACCCGTCTCTATGTCGAAGCGTTCTGGGCGTGTGGGACCTGTGGCCAGCTCTATTGGGAAGGCAGCCACTTTCCGGCGCTCCGCCAGTTCGTCGAGAGCTTGCAAGCCCGCGCCGACGGCGCCATTCCGCCCGTTGGCCTCCCGGGAGCGTCGCCGAGCACGACCAGCCGGTAAACCGGGTTGCGAGGGCTCAGACTCGGTAATAGCCACCCGAAGCTCTCCCGAAGAGGGTTTACTGCCCCCGTCTGCGGCGCACGGTGACCGACTCGCCGCCGATCCCCCAGTTATCCGTATCGACCTCCTCAATGACCACGACGGTGGTGGCGGGATTCTTACCCAGCACCCGCGCAAGCAGTGAAGTGACTCCCTCGATCAGCTCGGCTTTCTGGGATGCGGTCACCCCTTCCCGGGTCACCTTGATGTTGACGTAAGGCATGGCGGCTCCTGAATGGCGGGTTGGAAGATGGATTGAGTGTAGATCACGCGCCAAGTGCATGCCGAAGCCGTCAATGCCCCGCGCCAGGGTCTCTGGCCAAGGGCCGATTCCCTGTCTTTTCCGGTGACTTTGGCTATTCTGAAAAAGTCACCATCGTTCTGACCGATAGTTCGGTCAGGCGCTCTCTGACCAATCTACTAAGGAGACCATCATGGGATTCGCCTTATCCACCATGCAAGTGACCAGTTCGGCGTTCACGTCGGGCGGGCCTATTCCCGCCAAGCACACCGGCGAGGGCGTAGATGTCTCTCCAGCCCTTTCCTGGACCGACGCGCCCGCGGGAACCCGGTCCTTTGCCGTGATCTGCCACGATCCGGATGCGCCGCTGGTCTCCCCACGCGGCGTCTACGGCTTCGTCCATTGGGTGCTCTACAACATTCCTGGGTCGGTGAACCACCTGACGGAAGGGGTCAAGGAATACACCGCCGGCCGGAATGATTTCGGCAAGACCGGCTATGGCGGTCCCATGCCGCCCAACGGTCACGGCCAGCATCAGTACTATTTCTGGGTGCTGGCCTTGAACGACGCGGCCCCGCTCGACCCTGGGCTGACGCTGTGGGATCTGCTCGCGCGCATCGAGCCCCAAGTCATCGGTATGAACCGGCTGGTCGGCACTTACGAGCGCGCCTGACGGCCGACTAACCGGACGCTTCGCTCTCCGCGCGTTTCCGCCATTGCGCCAGCGCCGCCTCGTAACGACGCAGCGCCTGGTCGTAGTACACCCACACGCAAAACTCGCACCCCCGCCCGCAGCACTCGCCTTCGACAGGAGGTTTGGGCGGCTGAGGCGGGGGATCGAGGTCCAGCACGTTGGGGGACATGGAATGCGTCATGGTCGGTGTCCAGGTCGGGAGACTCAGCACGGCTGACTTTCCCTCCCCGGTATGGGAACAGCTTTACCGTGCCGCGCCGAGCCGGAAAAAGATCAGCCGGTTATCGCTCATGACTGGCATGGCGAGCGTATCGTTCTCCGGATCATAGCCAAGGTCGGCCAGTTGGTGAAAGCCCGCAAGCACTTCCCGGACCTCGCCCGTCGCCCTGGAGATCCGCAGCAGGCGCCCGTTGGGCCAGTCGGTCGCGAAATAGTCGTCTCCCACCACCACGACACCGTCAAAACTGGCGATGGGCTCCCCGCTGCCCAGTGGCGCCAATGCCTTCGATTGCAGATGCGCCTTGAGAATCGTGCCGGGGTGCTTCACCGCGAAGGTCGCGGGATCGGTCATGGGTCCCCAGGTGGCGATGACCAGATGATCGCCGTCGACGATCAAGCCGTTGGGATTTTGCAACTGTTCGCCCTCGAGCCAGGTTTCCGGCTTGCGGTCCGGACCGAGACGATAGATGCGGTTGGCCTCGAAATCCGATACAAACAGGTCGCCGTTCGGCGCGGCCGCGACATCGTTGAGGAATTTCGAGCCCGGAACCTCGATCGTGCGCAGCAGCCTGGCCTGTCGCACGTCGATCTCATGAATGCCGGCACGATCCGCTACATAAACGAGGTTGCCGACCGAGGCGATGCCGGTCGGCGCATCCATCCCGTCGATCCAGCGCGGATCGAGCAACCGGCCCCGTGCGTCGTACCGCGCCAGCCAGCCGATGCCATCGCGGGCGAGCGAAAGACCACCGCCGAGGTTGGAGACCAGCCAGGTGCGGCTTTCGGCGTGCCAATAGGCGGCTTCCGGGGCATCGAGCGGATCTTGGGTCGGCGCGCTGGCCAGCGCCGGGGCGCAAAGCGTTGCCAACCCGATGAACGTAGCAAAAAGCAGGGATTTCATGGGATCTCCTTCACTCAGTCAAATCGCGATCGAAACGGGCCTGCCAGAGTGGCAAGCGCGATCAATTCAAGCCGGTGGTTTTTCCCCGCAACAACTCCACCATCCGTTCCGCGACGGCGTCGGCGGACGCGGGATTTTGCCCGGTAATCAACCCGCCGTCTTCCACCATGAACCGCTGGAAGACTCCGCCGGACTCAAACCGGCCTCCTTCCTGGCGCAGCCGGTCTTCCAGCAAAAAGGGGACGACGCGGGTCATGCCCGCCGCCCGTTCCTCGGCGTTGGTGAAGCCGTTCACCTGCCGGCCAGCCAATACCAATGCGCCATCGGGCGTCCGGGCGCCGAGCAATCCCGCCGGCCCGTGGCAGACGGCGCCCACCAGCCGATTCGCGGCCAAGGCTTCACCCACCAAGCGTCCCAGCACGGGATGATCGGGAAAATCCCACATCGTCCCGTGCCCGCCCGCGAGAAAAATCGCGGCGTAATCCTGCATCCGTACCTGGTCCAGAGGCCGCGTGTCCTGCATCTTTTCCCAGGCCGACGAAATTCGCTGGACCTGTTCCTCCGAACCCGAACGTGGATCCACGGGGGATTGACCACCCTGGGGCGAGGCGACATGCACCTCGAATCCGGCCTGGGTGAAGACCCGATAGGGGTCGGTATACTCCGAGGCCCACACGCCGGTGGGCCGGTCGCTGCCGGGTACGGTCGCCGTGTTGGTCAGCACGATCAGGACGCGCTGGGGCAAGGAGTCGGCGCTGGCGACCGAGCTGAATCCGAGGGCGATTGCCAGCAACAGGAGGGCTAATATGTTCATAGGGGTTCTCCTCTTGGACGGCGTCACGACGGGAAACCGGCGGTTGTTCGAGACCGCCGGCGGTGGTCAGGCGGTACTTTATGGGTAGCGTGTCTGCCGATAAAGTAGCAATAATTCATTTCATTATTGACTTTAACTCATCAATGAGCCGACGGTTGGAATCCCTGCAACTGGGCAGCATCGAGTTGTTCTGCAAGGCGGCCGAACTCGGTGGGTTCACGGCTGCGGCTGAATCCCTGGGAGTGACCCCCGCGGCGGTAAGCCGTTCGGTCGGGCGGCTGGAGGCCCGGTTGGGCGTGCGGCTCTTCGCCCGCACCACGCGCCAGATTCGGCTGACCGAGGAGGGACGGGACTACTTCGAACAGTGCCGCCAGGCGCTCGCGCGGATCGCGGAGGCCGAGCGGGTACTGGCGGGGCAACAGGCGGTGCCGACCGGTCTGTTGCGTCTGAGCGTCCCGACCACCTACGGGCATTATCGGCTGTTGCCGTTGTTGCCCGGCTTCCTGGCGCGCTACCCGCAGGTCAGAGTCGACCTGCAGATCGTCAACCGCAACGTCGATCTGATCGAGGAGGACTATGACCTGGCGATCCGCCGGGGTCCACCGCAGGATTCCCGACTGGTGGCGCGCAAGCTGGAGGATGCATCGCTGGGCCTGTTCGCCGCGCCGGCTTATCTGCGACAGCGCGGCTGGCCGCGGGATTTGACCGATTTGCCGCATCACGATTGCATCCAGTTCGTGTTGCCCAGCACCGGGCGACCGGCGCCTTGGCTGGTGCGCGACCAGGCCGTGGCGGTGGATTTACTGGTGGAGGGTCGGGTGCGCTGTTACGAGGATGTGCTCGGCTGTATGAGCTATGCCCAAGCCGGCGGCGGGATTTGTCAGATTTACCACTTTATCGCCCAGGCGGCGGTCGTTCGCGGCGAACTGGTCGAAGTGCTTCAGTCGTTTGGGGGTCGTTCGCAACCCTTTTCGCTCCTGTACCCGCGCAACCAACATCCGTCAGCCAAGGTTCGGGCGTTGGTGGATTTTCTGATCGAAGCTGTTCGGTCAGAATCTGCAACGATTACCGACCCGGCCGGGTCCGTCGGGTCGGCGTCGCGGTCCAGGGATCGTCCGGCCAGGGATGTTTGGGATAGCGGCCCTTCAGCTCCTTCTTGACCTCCGCGTAGGTTCGCTCCCAAAAGCCGCGCAAATCCTGGGTGACCTGGATCGGCCGCTGCGCCGGTGACAGCAGATGCAGCGTGACTGCAATCCGCCCCTCGGCGATGCGCGGCGTATCGGCCAGGCCAAACAGTTCCTGCAACTTCACCGCCAGCACCGGCGGCTCGCCCGGCGTATAGCGCAAGCGCAACCGCGAACCGCTGGGCACGAGTAGATGCGTCGGAGCCAGCTCGTTCAAGCGCGCCCGCGACCGTCCTTCGAGCAAACCGTGCAGCGCCGCCGGTAAATCCAGGCGCGACAGATGCTCGCGTCGGCTGAGGCCGTCCAGCCACGGTGGCAGCCAGGTTTCCAGATGCTCGGTCAACGCCGCGTCGGCCACATCCGGCCACCCGTCCTCCGGAAACCAATGCCGCAGCGACAAGACCCGCGCCTGCCAGTCGCGCAACTCATGAGTCCACGGCAGGCTGGTGATGCCCAGTTGCCGCACGCCTTCCAGCATCGCCCGGCGTACCGCTTCCGGATCGGGGTCCGCCAACGGTCCGCCGCTTAGCGCCAAGGCGCCCAACCGCCGCTCCCGGCGCGCGACCACCGCCGATTGCCGCGCGTCCCAGCATACTTCGGCGACGGTTCGCAAGCGAGCGGCCAACTGCGTGTCCAGATCGCCGGGATCGACCGGCGCCGCCAGCCAAATCCGGCCCTCGCTGGCGCCGGCCTCCAGATGCGCCGCCACCAGCCAGTCGCGCCCCGCGAGCGGATCGCCGGACAGCAACCGTGCGCCGCGACCGTTAGCCAGCAGGTAGCGCTCCGCGTCGTTTTCGCGCCGCCGCGCGACCCGGTCGGGATAGGCCAGCGCCAGCAGCAGGCCGACCGTCGTGGCGTCCAGCGCCGGTTCGGAATCCTTCGGGAGTTGCAAAAGTTGCCGCCAGCGCCGCGCCGCCTGTTCGACCCGGACGCAGGCTCCCGGATCGGCCGACCAGCGTCCCGCGCCGTCGCGACCGTCGCGCCGGAAAGCGCGCAGGGCTTCCAGCCGCGCCGTCAGGTCGCTGCCGAAGGCGTGCGCGCCGCGCAACGGATCGCGTTCTTCCAGCAGCGCGGCGAGATCGGCGGCCAGCGTCCCGTGGCCGAGCGCCGCGCCGCGCCGCAGCAGATGCGCCAACCGGGGATGCGCCGGCAACTCCGCCAGGTTTTGCCCGGTTGGAGTGATGCGGCCCCGATCATCCAGCGCCTCCAGTTCGGTCAGCAGCGCGCGGGCCTGGGCCAAAGCGCCGGACGGCGGCGGATCGAGCCAGGCCAGCGCTGTGGGATCGCCGACGCCCCATTGCGCCAATTCCAGCGCCAGCGGGGCCAGATCGGCTTCGAGGATTTCCGGGGTGCGCTGGGGCCGCAATCGACCCTGGGTGGCTTCGCTCCACAGGCGGTAGCATTCACCCGGTCCCAGCCGCCCGGCCCGGCCGGTGCGTTGTTCGGCGGCGTCGGCGGAGATGCGCACCGTGTCCAGGCGGGTCAGGCCACTGCGCGGATCGAAGCGCGGGACGCGGGTCCAGCCGGCATCCACCACCACGCTCACCCCCTCAATGGTCAGGCTGGTTTCGGCGATGGGCGTCGCCAGCACGATTTTCCGCCGGCCTTCCGGGTCCGGTTGCAGGGCGCGCTGCTGGTCGCTCCCCGGCAGATCGCCGTACAGGGACAGAAGCGCCAGCCCGGCGCAAGCCGGTTCTGCTTCCAGCCGGCGCAGGGTCCGCCGGATTTCCGCGCCGCCGGGTAGAAACACCAGCAGGTCGCCGGTATGGCGGGTGAGGGCGGTGACGACGGCGCGAACCACTGCGTTGATATCCAACCCGGTGGGATCGCGCGGCAGATAATGTCGGGTCACGGGATAGGCGCGGCCTTCGCTGGTGACGAGGGGCGCATCCCCCAGCAACCGGGCGACCGCCGTCCCATCCAGCGTCGCCGACATCACCAGCAGCCGCAGGTCCTCGCGCAAGCCGCGCTGGCTGTCCAGGGCCAGCGCCAACGCCAGATCGGCGTGCAAGCCGCGTTCGTGGAATTCGTCGAAGATCACCAATCCCACGCCGTCCAGCGCCGGATCGCGTTGCAGACGGCGGGTCAGAATGCCTTCGGTCAGCACTTCGATGCGGGTCTGGCGCGATATCTGGCGCTCGAAGCGGATGTGGTAGCCCACGGTCCGACCCACTGCTTCCCCCAGCAGGCTGGCCATGCGCGCCGCCGC
>DAIRDI010000102.1:9109-9870 GCA_036796235.1 Candidatus Competibacteraceae bacterium
GGATTCCTCCAGCAGCGCCAGCGGGACGCGAGTGGTCTTGCCGGCCCCCGGCGGCGCTTGCAGCACCAGGGCGGTGGAGCGATGCAGCGCGGCGCGGATCGCCGGGATCACCGGTTCGATGGGCAGGAGGGGCGGCGCGGGCGCGGACGGCGCGACCGCCGACGCGCCGGGCGTTGATGTTCCGCCCTGAAGATCCATGCCCGGCGTTAGGAGCGACGCGCCGCGATCATGCGCAGGTCCTCGGTATGCAGGATGAGAGCGCCGTCGGCGCCTATTTCAAACCGCTGGACCTTTTCCAGGAGTTCGAAGAACCGGCTTTCCTGACTCATCAGCGCGGGAGGGCAGGCCATCATGGTCGTCGCCGCTCTGGACAGCGTCAGACCCTCGCCGGTCAGGACATAGCCGCCGTTATAGGTGTTGCAGGAACCGCTGCCAAAGACCCGGCCGTCCGCGGCGAAATTGAGGGTCACGCGCGAGCGGTCGATGATGCCGCCGCCGTTGAGATCCTCAACCACCCACTCGGCCCCGTGCAGCAACGCCGCGGGATCGCCGCCACAGCCGCGCAAGGTTTCGCCGTCGAGCAGGACAGTCACCGTGTTCGGGTGCGGCATGCCGCTCATCGTGTCCGCGCAGAGTTGCGCGGAAATCGTCACGGTTAGGGATTGGCCATCGACAGTGGCGACATATATTTGGCCATCGCTGGTCCTCTCGGGGACCGGGGTCGGCGCCACCAGGCGGTTTTCCCCGTAGTTCGTCAGCAA
>DAIRDI010000103.1:0-9851 GCA_036796235.1 Candidatus Competibacteraceae bacterium
CCCCCAGAGGCACGGCCACCACCACCACGTTCGCGCCGCCGACCGCAGCGGCTGGATCGGTATAGTAACGGTCCACCACGCCCAGACGGATGGCGGCGCGCAGGTTGTCCTCGTTGCGACCGGCGCCGACGATTTCGCCCACCGCGCCCGCCTCGCGCAGCGCGCGGGCCAGCGATCCGCCGATCAAGCCGACGCCGATGACGCACAGGCGCGGAATGAGAATTTGCGCGGCCATGATTAACCCTTCAACACAGCGTTCAAGACTTCGATCAGCCGGGCGTTTTCCGCTTGGGTACCGATGCTGATCCGCAGAAACCGGGGCAGGCCGTAATTGTCCACCGGCCGGGTGATGACGCCCCGCTTCAACAGTTCCAGAAACACCTCCCGTCCCGGCCGGCCTACATCCACACAGAGGAAATTACCGACCGACGGCAGCCAGTTCAATCCCAACTGGCGGCAAGCATCCTGTAATTGCCGCATCCCGGCGCGGTTGGCCGCCCGGCCTCGTTCCAAATGGCTCACGTCGTCCAGCGCCGCCGCCGCCGCAACCAGCGCCAGGCTGTTGACGTTAAACGGTTCGCGCACTCGATTGAGCAGATCGGCGATTGGGGCATGAGAGACGGCGTAGCCGACCCGCAAGCCCGCCAACCCGTAGGCCTTGGAGAAGGTGCGGGTGACGATCAGGTTGGGGAAACGGTCGAGCCAGCACAGGGCGTTCGGGCAATCGGCCTCGGCCTCGACATACTCACCATAAGCCTCGTCCACCACCACGATGACCGATTCGGGAACCGCCGTCAAAAAGGCTTCCAGTTCGGCGGTTTTCAGCCAGGTTCCGGTGGGATTATTGGGATTGGCGATGAATACGATCCGGGTGCGGTCGTCGATCAGCGCCAGCAGGGCCGCCGGATCGTGACCGTAAGGCATCGCGTGGTCGGGCGGATGAGCCTTGGCGACGCGCGCCTTCGCACCGATGGCCTGGGTGACGATGGGGTAGACGGCGAAGGCGTGTTCGGAGAATACCGCCTCGTGCTCCGGGGTCAAAAACGCCCGCGCCGCCAGTTCCAACACGTCGTTGGAACCATTGCCCAAGGTCAACATTGCCATCGACAGGCCGAGTTTGGCCGACAGCGCCGACTTGAGTTCGAAGCCATTGCCATCGGGATAGCGGGCCAGGCCGCTCAGCGCCTCGCGCACGGCGGCCAGCGCCCGGGGGCTGGGGCCGAGCGGGTTTTCGTTGGACGCCAGCTTGACGATATGGCTCAGGCCGTATTCCCGGCGTAGTTCGCTTTCCGGCTTGCCGGGCTGGTAGGGTTGCAGGGTGCGGACGCCGGGGGCGGCGAGAGATAGGAAATCGCAGGTCATGGGGAAGGAGACTCCATTTAGGAATACCAAGCATTATGGCAACCCTATCAGAAAGCTCCGGGGTGATATAGCGGATCACTCCTCAAACAAGCAGGACAATCGCGCTATGTAGGGGGTTGATGGAAGGCTAGTCGCTAGGGTGTCGGGAGTGGGTTGACCTGGGAGTCGACCGGCTCTTTACCGAAAAGACCCGCAAGCTAATACAAACCAGGGTTTCCGCCCGCTAAGGCTTGCAGCCGCTCGAACCCGACCGGCTCTTCCGCGCACAGCGGCACGTGCGCCACGCGGCGCGCGTGCTGGTGGCGGACGGCCTCGATTTCCGACCACTCCCGTGCGGCGCGTCGGCGCAGCAACGGCGCGTCGGTAGCGGCGATGGCCAAGCTATTGTTGATCACCCAGGCCCAGGGTTCGATGCCGGCGCGGCGCAGATCGTCTTGCAAACCGGCGGCTTCCAGCACCGGCGTGGTTTCGGGGAGCGTGACGATCAGAACCTTGGTCTGCTTCGGGTCCTGCAACTGCATCAAGGGCGTGGTGAAGTGCAGGCCGCTGCCGCCCATTTGCCGGGCGACTTCGCGGTGATAGGCGCCGGTGGCGTCGAGCAGCAGCAGGGTATGGCCGGTCGGCGCCGTGTCCATCACCACAAACTTTTTACCGGCCTCGCGAATAATTCGGGAAAACGCCTGGAACACCGCGATCTCCTCGGTGCAGGGCGAACGCAGATCTTCTTCCAGCAGCGCCCGGCCGGATTCATCCAGATCCCGGCCCTTGCTCGCCAGGATCTGCTGGCGATAGCGCTCGGTTTCGGCGCGGGGATCGATGCGGCTGACGGTCAACCCCTCACGCGCGCCGTCCAGCGTCTCGACCAGATGGGCGGCTGGATCGGAGGTCGTGAGGTGAACCGGGTAGCCACGGTCGGCCAACGCGACCGCCAAGGCGGCGGCCAAGGTGGTCTTGCCCACACCGCCCTTGCCCATCAGCAGAATCAGCCCGTGCCGATCATCGGCCAACTCGTCGATCAATTCCGCCAGACCGGGCAATGCCGATGCGGGCGCGGCGGGTGCGGTGGTCGCGACCTCCACGGCGGCATCGCTCAAAAGACCGCGCAGGGCGTCCATCCCCACCAGGTTGAACGGCTTGAGCGCAATCCGATCGGTCGGCAGAGTCCGCAAGCTTTCCGGAAGCGCCGTCAGCGCCGCCTGTTCCCGCCGCCACAGGGCCGCAGCCAGCGCGTCGTGGGCCGCTTCCGCTTCGGGCAAGAGGCCGTTGAGCGCCAGATATTGCTGGCCGAGTCCGATCGCCGCCAGCTCTTCACGGGTGCGCGCCACTTCGCGTAAGGTCGAGGTTTGGGCGCGCGCCACCAGGATCAACCGGGTTTGCCGGGGATCGGCCAGCGCCGCGACGGCGGCTTGATAGCGGCTGCGCTGCTTTTCCAGTCCGGCCAGCGGCCCGAGGCAGGACGCATCGCCTTTCCCGTTTTCCAGGAAGCCGGTCCAGGCTCCCGGCAGTTGCAACAGGCGGATGGTGTGGCCGGTGGGCGCGGTATCGAACACGATGTGGTCGTAATGCTCGACCAGGGTCGCATCGGTCAGCAGCGCCGTAAATTCATCGAACGCGGCGATTTCCGTAGTGCAGGCCCCGGAGAGTTGCTCTTCAATGCTCTGGACCACCGCATCCGGCAACACGCCGCGCACCGGACCCACGATCCGGTCGCGGTAAGCCCGCGCCGCCGCCTGCGGGTCGATCTCCAGCGCCGACAGCCCTGGCACGGCGGCAATCGGCGTGACTTGATGGCCGATCGCGACGTCGAGAACCTGGCCGACGTTGGAGGCCGGATCGGTGCTGACCAGCAACGTCGCGCGGCCCCGTTCGGCGAGAACCAGGGCCGTCGCGCAGGCGAGCGAGGTTTTGCCCACCCCGCCCTTGCCGGTGAAGAACAGGAAAGCCGGCGGATGATCGAGAAACCGCCATGGGCTGTTGGGTGGGCTTGCGGTCATCCACAACATCCCGCGCCGTTCCCGGAGGAGGCATCGACGGTCGCGGTCGGCGAACCGCAGGTGCTCGACCGCTGGAAGAGCGCGGCGGTTTCCGCGCGCAGGGCGGGCTGGGCTGCCGGCACGCCAGCCCAAGTCGCCAGTTCGTCGCGCGAGGGGTAGCGGCCGCCGCATTGCGGCTCGTCATCCACCAACGTCAGGGGCAGGCCCGCTGGCCCCTGACGCTCCAGCACGCTTTTCACAATCGGGTGGCTGGCAAACGCCATGGGCTGCTGCGCCAGATTGAAACGCTCGATCCGAGCGCCCTTCTGTTGCGCCCAACTAACGTCCGCCGCGAAGCGGGTCAGTTCGGAATCCACCTCCACGCCACAAACGCCTGTGCTGCAACACAGAGCGGGATCAAAGATTTGAATGATGGCCATGATAAATCTCCAGAGGATTAAGGAAGCAGCGTGCCGATGCGATCTAATTCCAGCTTCAGGCGGGCGCGGTCGTTGGGTAACTCGGCCAGCGGCAACGCGAAAAAGGCTTCGATGCGGGTCCGCAGCACCCGATACGCGTGCATGAAAGCCGCGTCGATCTCTTCCTCCGTGCCGGTGACGTGGGCTGGATCTTCCACTCCCCAATGCGCGCGCAACACCGGCCCCAGATACGCCGGACAGGTCTCGCCCGCCGCACTGCCGCAGACCGTGATCACGATGTCCGGGGTCAGCGGCAGCGCGTCCCAGGATTTGCTGTAATAGCCTTCGGTCGCGATGCCCTCGCGCGCCAGCAGGGCCAGCGAACGGGGGTGGACTTTGCCGGTCGGCTGACTGCCGGCGCTCAGCGCCTTCCAGCCCGGCGGCGCGAGATGATTGAAGGTGGCTTCGCCCAGAATCGAGCGGCAGGAATTACCGGTGCAAAGAAACAAGACGTTCATGATTCAACCTTCCTCTTCACGAAATTGCAAACCCGACTCCACCGCCGGGACGGTTAACCCTCGCTCGTACCAGTCGCGGCTACGGACGACGATCCTGGCCACCAACAGCATGACCGGCACCTCGATCAGCACCCCGACCACCGTGGCCAGCGCCGCGCCGGAATTGAAACCAAATAAAGCAATCGCCGCCGCCACCGCCAACTCGAAGAAATTGCTGGCGCCGATCAGGGCCGAAGGGCCGGCCACGCAATGCGGCGATCCCACCTTGCGGTTCAGCCAATAGGCCAGTCCGGAGTTGAAAAACACCTGGAACAGAATCGGGATCGCCAGCAACAGAATCACCAATGGTTGCGCCACGATCTGCTCGCCCTGGAAGCCGAACAGCAGCACCAGCGTCGTCAGCAGCGCGACGAGCGCGGTCGGGCCGAGCACGTCGAGCAGCCGTTGCAGGCCGGCCGCGCCCTGGCGCCTGAGGACGGCGCCGCGGATCACCTGAGCGATGATCAGGGGAACGACGATGTACAGCACCACCGACAGAAAAAGGGTTTCCCACGGCACCACGATCGAGGCCAGCCCCAGCAGCAGCCCGACGATGGGACCGAAGGCGAACACCATGATAATGTCGTTCAGCGCCACCTGACTCAGGGTGAAATGCGGCTCGCCCTTGGTCAGGTTGCTCCAGACGAACACCATCGCGGTGCAGGGGGCGGCGGCCAACAGGATCAGTCCGGCGATGTAGGACTCGATCTGATCGGCGGGCAGCAGCGGGGCGAACAGCCAGCCGATGAACAGCCAGCCCAACAGCGCCATCGAGAACGGCTTGACCCCCCAGTTGATGAACAGCGTGACGCCGATCCCGCGCCAGTACTGGCCGACCCCACGCAGCGCGGCGAAATCGATCTTGACCAGCATCGGGATGATCATCAACCAAATCAGCACCGCAACCGGCAGGTTGACTTGGGCAACTTCCAGGCCGCCGATGGTCTGGAACAACCCCGGCAGGAAATGGCCGAGCACGATGCCGGCGACGATGCACAGCGCGACCCACAGGGTCAGGTAGCGTTCGAATACGCCGAGTTGCGCGCCCTCGGCCTGTTTGGCGTTGACTTCGCAGGCGGCGCTCATCCGTTGTTCTCCATTAGAGTCTGGCCGATCTCGTCCAGCTTGGTCTGCAACTTGATCTTGTCCAGCGAGCGGATGGGCAAGTTCATGAAAATCTTGATGCGATTTTCCAGTTCGCGCAGCGCCTTGCGAAACGCCAGCATTTTCTGCGCGTCGTCGCCTTCCGCCGCGGCGGGATCGTCCACGCCCCAGTGCGCCGACATCGGTTGCCCCGGCCAAACCGGGCAAACTTCCTGGGCGGCCTTGTCGCAAACCGTGAATACAAAGTCCAGCGGCGGAGAATCGGGGGTGGCGAACTCATTCCAGTTCTTACTGCGTAGGCCCTCGGTGGGAATACCCTGCAAAGCCAGCAGCTTCAGCGTGAAGGGATTGACCTGGCCAGCCGGAAAACTGCCCGCACTGTAGGCGTAAAACCGACCTTTGCTGAGATGGTTCATGGTCGCTTCCGCCAGGATGCTGCGGGCGGAATTGCCCGTGCAAAGAAACAACACGTTGTAGCCTTTTTCCTGATTCATGACGGCGGACTCCTGAGTATGTGTTCTGAAAGCAACGGCGATCGGTTGACTGGCCTGGAACGGCGGCAAGGTGCAGCAGTGTTCCATGAGATAGCCCATCAACTCGGTGACCACGTCGCACCGGGCCTGATAGATCAGTTGCCGGCCTTCCCGATGGCAGTCGAGCAGGCCGGCCTGCTGCAAGGTTTTCAGATGAAACGACAGGGTCGCGAGCGGCAGGCCGAACCGTTCGCCAATCTGGCCGGCGGGCTGCGGCCCGGTCTGGGCCAGATGGCGGAAAATCTCCAACCGGGTGTCCTGCGCGAGCGCGCCGAGTACGGTGATGGCGGTTGACTTATCCATATTTCCAATAATATCGAAATGATTGAGAAGGTCAAGAACGGCGTGCGCCGCGCACGAAGCGTTAACCGTGGGTTGTTCTCGAACCCACCCGTGCCTCGAAGCCGGCGACCACGTCGAGCAGCTCCGCGGTGGTCGTCTCCCAGCGCTGCTGGCGGTAGATCGCCCTCAACGGCACAGCGTCTCGCACGGTATCCCATTGCCATCCCCATCCAGCCGTTTGATACCGCAGACCTTGAGATAGAACTTCGCCTCTTCGCAACTGGCCATTTCCCGGCACGTGCGTTTGGCGCCGCAACGAAACAACGCCACCGGTCGGTCTGACCGCGGGCGGTTGGAAGGGTGGGTCGCCGGCGGCGAGTCCTGGCGCCGCCATTCCCAGGGCGGCACGCGCTGCCAGGCCGGCAACCCCCATAATCCACGGCGCGCGGCTTGGGCCTGGGCTTCAAGGATGGGGAGTTGTGGATCGCGGTTGTAGCGCCGATAGACCCATGCCGCCCCCTGCTCCACCAGCGCCGCATTGATCTTGCGTCCGCCGACGTAAACCGTACCGACCAAGCGGCCGTAGTCGTCGCGATCCATCACCTCGACTCGCGCCATCCGATCGCGCGCCAGGGACGCTAGCGCCCGTCTGGCTTCCACCCCATACGGCTGATCCAATTCCGGGGCATCGATTCCCGCCAGCCGAATCCCCAGCCTTTCCCGCCCGCCGACCCTCAAGACCAAGGTATCCCCGTCGCTGATTCCCACCACCCGGCCGGTCACGGTTTCAGCCTGGGCCAGCGCCGATCCGACCAGCAACCAGAGCATTCCTACCCCGACGCACATCCTTCTCCCTATGGATCGTCTGCTGACGCACGGCATCATCGAGCATCTCCGAACATTACCGCACCTGCCAATGACCGTCGGCGATGAAGGTTGCCGGATCAGAAGTAAGCCAGGATGACCCGCAACAGGTCACATTGGATCGCAATCCTGGTCACGATATTTCGCGACAAATCCGGCCCGAGGGCTGAACCTGGATTCAGGGAAACTTTCAATAGACTGAAAATTATTGATAAATTATTAACGACTGACCGAATATCATCCTGGCGCACGGTTTGCTTGTTTTCAGTTGAGTCTACACGCTAACCCGGAGAATCCGCCATGTCCACCTGTTCGCTGAGTCTCGGTCGTTCTCGGTCGCCGTTGTCCGACGCACCGGCACAGAGCTTGACTCCTCTGGCGTTGCGCCAGCAGAACCGGCGGTTCCGTGGCACCGGCGGAGTCAGCACGGAAAATCGGTCGCTGGGATTCGCGCCAGCCTTTCTCGACACCGAAACCCACCGGGTTTACCAGGCGCGTTTCGCCGATGGTCGACCGGCGCCGATGCACCTGCTGGAGGGATTGCCAGCAGCGGTCGTCGCCGCCCGCGACGCCACGGGTCGCGTGCTCGCCCTCAAACCCACCGTTCTCGCTGGGTTTGTGCGAGAGGATCGGTTCTACACCCGCGAGCAGGCCGCCGCCCAAGTCCAGCATTGATCTCGGGCAACCTGTACAATGGCGAACATATCGCCACCACCCTACTATCCCAATGACCCAAGCCTCGCCCTCCCCGCCCGCCGTACTGCTGATCGGTCACGGCACCCGCCTCGCCGCCGGCGTCGCCGAATTCCATGCCCTCGCCGACCAGTTGCAACAGGCATTGCCCGACCGGACCTGCCTGGCGGGGTTCCTGGAGCTGGTCGAACCGAGCCTGCCCGCAGCGCTGGAACAGTTGCGACAACAGGGTTTTCAGCGTGTCACCGCCCTGCCGGCGCTGCTGATGGCCGCCGGTCACGTCAAGAACGACATCCCGGTCATCCTCAATGCCTTTCAGGCCGCACATCCCGAGATGATGATCACCTTCGGCGCGGATTTAGGCGTTCACCCCAACCTGCTTCAGGTCGCTCGCGAACGGATCGAGAGCGTCGAAACGGAATTCGGATCGACCTATGATCGACGGGACACGCTACTGGTGGTGATCGGCCGGGGCAGTTCCGATCCCGACGCCAATTCCAATATCAGCAAGATCACCCGCATCCTGTGGGAAGGCATGGGCTTCGGTTGGGCGGAAACCGCTTACACCGCCGTCGCCGCGCCGCTGATGGCCGACGCCCTGGAACGCACTCATCGGTTGGGGTTCCCCCGGGTGGTGGTCTTCCCGTATCTGCTGTTCGCCGGCCGGTTGGTCGAACAGGTGCGCGCCACGGTCGCCGCCTACCAGGAACGTCACCCCGACGCGCAAGCGGTGGTTGCGCCGTATTTGAACGCTCACCCGCTGGTGACCGCCACCTTCCTGGAGCGACTGGCCGAAGCCGAACGCGGCGAGGCGCGGATGAATTGCCAGTTCTGTCCCTACCGCGCGCCCATCGTCGGCCGCGAAGACTGGCGGGGCGCGCCGCAGACCGCGCATCATCACGATCACGATCACGATCACGATCACCGGCACTGAACCCCCTCACCCAACCCCTCTCCCTGTTGTGCGCGAGGGGAGAACTGGAGACGCCATGCCCCGTTTCGACTATCTTCGCGATCCTGATGAAATCGAACGCCAGTCGTTTGTCCAGATTCGCCAACTCACCGACCTCTCGCGTTTCGATACCGATCAACAACAGGTCGCAATGCGGCTGGTTCACACCTCCGGCGATCCCGACCTCGTCCGTGACCTGCACTTCAGCCCCGGCGCGGTCGAGGCTGGCATCGCGGCTTTGAGTCGGGGCGCGGACGTGCTGTGCGATATCGAAATGCTCAGCCACGGCATCAGCAAGCGTTATTTGAAAGGTCAGGTGCGGTGCTTCCTGAACGCGCCCGAAGTCGCCGAACGCGCCCGGCAGACCGGCGAGACCCGCACCATGGCGGCGATGAAGGAATGGCCGCTGCATCTGGCCGGCAACCTCGTCGCCATCGGCAACGCGCCCACCGCCCTGTTCCGCTTGCTGGATCTGCTGGACGAGGGCGCGCCCCGTCCGGCGTTGATCGTCGGGATGCCGGTCGGCTTCATCAACGCCGCCGAGTCCAAGCAGGCGTTGTGGGAGGTTGGACCGAGCGAGTTCCAGACTCCCTGCATCACCCTGCTCGGCCGGCGCGGCGGCAGCGGGCTGGCCGCCGCCACGCTCAACGCCCTGGCGCGCATGACCAACGGCATTCGGTTCTGATGACCGCAACGTCCACCTGGCCGGGACCGCCGATTGAGGTCATCGGCATGGGGATGGACGCGGAGGCGCTGGGTCGCGCGGCGCGGGCGGCCTTGGAGCGGGCGGAACTTGTCATCGGCGCGGCGGCGCATCTGGCCGCGTTCCCGAACCTGCGCGCCGAGCAGCACCCCTACCCCAGTCCGATGAGCGGCTTGTGGGAACTGTTGCGCGCCAACGCCGGACGGCGCATCGCGTTGCTCGCATCCGGCGATCCGCTGTTTTATGGAATCAGCAGCACCTTGCTCCGCCATCTGCCGCCGGAATGTCTGGTGTTTCATCCCAACGTGTCCAGCATTCAAGCGGCGTTCGCCCGGCTGGGCCGGCCGTGGCAACAGGCGCAATTGCTCAGTTTGCACGGACGGCCGCTGATCAGCCTGCGGGCGGTGTT
>DAIRDI010000104.1:0-9738 GCA_036796235.1 Candidatus Competibacteraceae bacterium
CCAGCCCGTCCCGGACCAGGGTCACCAGGGCCTGGGTGGTCGCGGTCATCACCTGACTGACGTCGTAGGTGAGCCGGGACAGCAGGCTACCGGCCGAATGATCGTCGAAATAGGGGGTCGGCAGGGTCAGCAGGCGTCCGAACAGGGCGTTGCGCAGGTCCATCACCACCCGATGGGCGATCCAGTTCATCGCCAGCGTGCCGACGAAACCGGCTACGCCGCGGACGATGAACACCGCCACCAACAGCAGCGGCATCATCCGGATGGAGTACGGATCTTTCTCGACGAAGCTTCCGTCCAGCAACGGCTGGATCAGCGCCGGAATCAGCGGTTCGGTGGCGGCGGCGATCATGGTGGCGAAGATCGACAGCGCGAATATCCGGCGGTAGGGTCGAACGTAACGCAGCAGCCGAAGATAAAGGTCCTTACTGTTCATGCGTGGGTCGGGTGGACGCCAAAGTTAAAAGTGTATCGGAGTGTATGGGTTAAAAGTTTACGGGTATCGGCCGATATTACGGAAAGAACATACAAAGTTGGGAGCTACGGCGCCGGCTCGCGGGCTGCGTCGAACGGGATCGGAGTTGAGTGATTGGTCTGGCGCTGGAAAGCTGGAGCCTGATGCTATCATGTCGCTATCGCAAGACTGGCTGAAATCGATTCATGAAACTACGGATTCCCCGTTTCGAACCGGCCCGGGTGCTGATCGCCGGCGATGTGATGCTGGATCGCTACTGGTACGGTCCCTGCTCGCGCATCTCGCCGGAAGCGCCAGTACCGGTGGTCAAGGTCGAAGAAGTCGAGGAGCGCCCGGGTGGGGCGGCCAACGTGGCGGCCAACATCGCCGCGCTGGGCGGGCAAGCCCGGGTGCTGGGGGTGGCCGGGGCCGACGAGGCGGCTGAGCGGCTGGAAACCAAGCTGCGCCGGCTGGGCGTGGCCACCGATCTGGTGCGCCTGCGGGGACAGGCGACCATCGTCAAGCTACGGGTGCTGAGCCGCAACCAGCAGTTGTTGCGGCTGGATTTCGAGGACGGATTTCCCGATTTCGAGCCGGCCGCCCTGCAAGAGCGCTTCGCCGCCCATCTGGCCGAAACCGAAGTGGTTGTGCTCTCCGACTACCAGAAAGGGGCGTTGCGCGGCATCGAACATTATATCGAGCTCGCCCGCGCCGCCGGCCGGCCGGTTCTGGTCGATCCCAAGGGTCATGATTACCAGCGCTATCGGGGCGCGACCCTGCTCACTCCGAATCTGGCGGAGTTTGAAGCCGTCGCCGGCTCCTGCCGCGACGAGCGGGAGCTGGTGGACCGGGGCCAGACGCTGCGTCGGACCCTGGAGCTGGCGGCGTTGCTGATCACCCGCGGCGAGCAGGGCATGACCCTGTTGCAAGACGGCGCCGAGCCGCTGCATCTGGCGGCGCGCGCCCGCGAGGTCTACGACGTCACCGGCGCCGGCGATACCGTGATCGCCACGCTCGCCGCTGGTCTGGCCGCTGGCCTGGATCCGCCGGCGGCGACGCGGCTGGCCAATCTGGCCGCCGGCATCGTGGTCGGCAAGCTGGGCGCCGCCAGCGTCACCGTCTCAGAATTGCAGCGGGCGCTTTACGAACACGACGAACCGCCCCGCGGGGTGCTGGATGAGGCGCGACTCTTGCAAGCCGTGGGCGACGCCAAGGCCCACGGCGAGACCATCGTCATGACCAACGGCTGCTTCGATATCCTGCACGCCGGCCATGTGACTTATCTGGAACAAGCCAAACGCCTCGGTGATCGGCTGATCGTGGCGGTCAACGCCGACGATTCCGTGCGCCGGCTCAAGGGCGCGGGCCGACCGGTCAACCCGCTGGCGCAGCGGATGCAAGTGTTGGCTGGGCTGGCGGCGGTGGACTGGGTCGCGCCGTTTACCGAGGACACCCCGGAGCGGCTGATCGGCGCGATTCTGCCCGATTATCTGGTCAAGGGCGGCGATAACGACCCGGCCCACATCCCCGGCAATCACCAGGTCTGGGACGCCGGCGGCCAAGTCGTCGTCATGGATTATATCGACGGTTGTTCGACCACCCACACCATCACCCGGATCCTGCATCGACCATGAGTTTAAGACCTTCAACCCTGAACGTGGATGTCGCGATCGTCGGCGGCGGCATCGCCGGCTTGTGGCTGCTGGCCCGCCTGCGCCAGCAGGGCTATGGCGCGCTGCTGATTGAAAGCGAGCGCCTGGGCACCGGCCAAACCATTTCCGCTCAGGGCATCATCCACGGCGGAGCCAAGTACACCCTGCGCGGACCCGTCAGCGACTCCGCCAAGATAATCGCGGGCATGCCAGCGCTGTGGCGGCGCTGTCTGAACGGCGAGGACGAGGTCGATCTGCGTGGCGCGCGGCTCCTGGCGGAACATCAGTATCTGTGGGCGACTCGCTCGCCGAGCTCCCGGCTGGTCGCCTTCTTCGCCAGCCGACTGTTGCGCGGCCGGATGGAAAAAATCGCTGGCGCCGGGGTTGGCGACTATCCGCCAGCTTTGCGGCACCCGGAGTTCCGCGGCACGGTATACCGGCTGGACGAACCGATCGTGGAGGTGGCCTCGGTGCTGAAAGCGCTTGCCGACCGCCACGAGCAAGCCATCGTGCTCTGTCAGGGTCCGGCGGTGCCATCGGGTGATGGCGCGATTACCCTGCGCCATCCAGAGCGTCAGGCGCTGGTGATTCGTCCGACCTGCACCGTGTTCGCCGCCGGCGCCGGCAATGCCACGCTGTCGTGGGCGACGCTGCAACTGCGGCCTCTGCACATGGTTCTGGCGCGCGGTTCCGGCCTGCCCGGGCACTTGTATGCGCACTGCGCGGGCGCTAGCGACGTACCGCGGCTGACCGTCACCACCCACTACGACGCCGAGGGTCGGCTGGTCTGGTATCTGGGCGGCGGGTTGGCCGAACAAGGGGTCCAGCGCGACCGCGCCGAACAGATTCGCGCGGCCCGGCGGGAGTTGCTGGCCCTGCTGCCTTGGGTAAAGTGGTCGAACGTGGAATTCGCCACGTTCACCGTCAAACGGGCCGAGGCCTGGCAACCGGGTGGAGCGCGGCCGGCCGGCCCCGGCTTGTTCCGCGATGGAAAAATGATCGCCGTCTGGCCGACCAAACTATCCCTGGCGCCGTTGTTGGCCGAGCAGGTCGAGCAGGTGTTGCGGAAGCTCGTGCCGCGGCCCCGGCCCGTGAACTTACAGCTTCTGGCGGATTGGCCGCGGCCGGCGGTGGCGGTTTATCCCTGGGATCGGGAGGACCTGGAGTGGAGCTGAGACCCCTGGGATCGACCGGTTTGCGCGTCAGTCCCCTGGGATTGGGGACGGTCAAGTTCGGCCGCAACCAGGGGGTTAAGTATCCACGGCCGTTTGCCTTACCGTCGGATCGCGCGGCGCTGGCGCTGCTGGATCTGGCTTGGGACTTGGGGATCAATCTGTTGGATACCGCGCCGGCTTATGGAGACAGCGAGGAGCGGTTGGGCCGATTGTTGCGGCGATGCCGGCGGGACTGGGTGATCGTCACCAAGGTTGGCGAGGAATTTCGCGACGGTGAGTCGCGGTTCGATTTCTCCGCCGCCGCCACTCGCGCCAGCGTGGAGCGCAGCCTGCGCCGGCTGGGAGTGGAGGTGCTGGATGCGGTGTTGATCCATTCCAACGGCGACGATCTGGCGATTCTGGAACAAGAGGACGTGCTGCCGATGCTGTTGGAACTGCGGACGGCGGGTTTGGTGCGGGCGGTCGGCATGTCCAGCAAGACAGTCGGTGGCGGCCTACGAGCGGTCGAATGTTGCGATTTAGTGATGGTCGCTTACAACCTCCTCCAGCGGGAGGAATTGCCGGTGATCCACGCCGCCCACGCCGCTGGGAAGGGTGTGCTAATCAAAAAGGGGCTATGCAGCGGTCATCTCGACCAAGCTGCGGACGCCGATCCGGTTTGGTCATCACTGCGGCTGATTTATGCCGAATCCGGGGTGAGCAGCGTGGTGGTCGGTACGCTGAATCCGGAGCATCTGCACGCCAACGTGGCGGCGGTGGACCGGCTTGAGGAACGGGTTACGCAGGAATTACACAGGCCAGAAAAACGCCTTGCCGGATAATCCGCCAAGGCGTTGTTTTTTCTGGTGGGCCCTGTAGGAATCGAACCTACAACCAAGGGATTATGAGTCCCCTGCTCTAACCGTTGAGCTAAGGGCCCTGAAGCGAAGGATTGTAACCAGCATCCGGGTTACCCGCTACCCGCTCAATCCAGATCCAGGAAGCTGCGCAGTTGCTCCGAGCGGTTCGGATGCCGCAACTTGCGCAGGGCCTTGGCTTCGATCTGGCGAATGCGTTCGCGGGTGACGTCAAATTGTTTGCCGACTTCCTCCAGGGTATGATCGGTCGGCATATCGATTCCGAAGCGCATCCGCAGCACCTTGGCCTCGCGCGGGGTCAGCGTGGCCAGCACTTCGTGGGTCGATTCACGCAGACCCTCGACAGTAGCCGCCTCCACCGGCGACATCACGCTGATGTCTTCAATGAAATCGCCCAAGTGCGAATCCTCGTCATCGCCGATCGGCGTCTCCATCGAAATCGGCTCCTTGGCAATCTTCATGACCTTGCGGACCTTGTCCTCCGGCATCTCCATACGCTTGGCCAACTCTTCCGGGGTCGGTTCCCGGCCCATCTCCTGGAGCATCTGCCGGGAAATCCGATTCAGCTTGTTGATGGTCTCGATCATGTGGACCGGAATGCGGATGGTGCGCGCCTGGTCGGCGATCGATCGCGTGATGGCCTGCCGGATCCACCACGTCGCATAGGTCGAGAATTTATAGCCGCGGCGGTATTCGAACTTGTCCACCGCCTTCATCAGACCGATGTTGCCCTCCTGGATCAGATCCAGGAACTGCAAGCCCCGGTTGGTGTACTTCTTGGCGATGGAAATCACCAGTCGCAGATTGGCCTCGACCATCTCCTTTTTGGCGCGGCGAGCCTTGGCCTCGCCGATCGACATGTGGCGGTTGATATCCTTGATTTCATAAATGGGCAAGCGCGCTTCCCGCTCGATGGCCTGCAAGTATCGCTGCGCTTCCAGCACCCCTTCGCGGTGCTCCAGCAACAGGCTCGAGTATTTTTTGCCGCTCTGGATCTGTTCGTCCACCCAGTCGAGCCGGGTCTCGTTCTGCGGAAACGAGGTGATGAAGGTCTTGCGCGGCATCTGCGCGCGACTCACGCAGAGGTTCATGACTTCTCGTTCGTGGGCGCGGATGCGCTCGGCCATGGCATGCAGGTTGGCGACCATGCGATCCAGGGCTTTCGGCACCAACCGGAACTGTAGAAGCCGGTCCCCGAGCTGTTGGCGTAGCGCCTGGGCCGGGGGATGCTGGAAACCGAAGGTGTCGATACCGTCCAGGGTTTGCTCGAACAGCGCGCGCAAGTCCGCAAAGCGGCGGGCGGTTTCCTCGGGATCGGGACCGCTCTCGATCACGCTCCGCGCACCTTCCTCTTCTGCGGGTTCCTCCTCCTCCTCGGTCTCTTCTTCCTCAACCACCACCGCCACTTCGCCAGCCACCGCATCCGGGTCGTCGGTGGCCAGCAGGACCTCGGCGTCTGGCAACGGCGGAGCGACATCCTCGATATCGTTGAATCCACTGATAATATCAGCTAGCCGGGTACCATTTTCGCTGATCGAATCGTAGATCCGCAGCAGTTCGCCGACCGTCAGGGGATAGCTAGTCAGCGCCGACAGCACCTGGGTCATCCCTTCCTCGATGCGTTTGGCGATCTGGATTTCGCCCTCGCGGGTCAGCAATTCCACCGTACCCATCTCACGCATGTACATCCGCACCGGGTCGGTGGTGCGGCCGAACTCACTGTTGACATCGGCCAAGGCGGCGGCGGCTTCCTCGGCGACATCGTCGTCGGCGCTAACCGGATTCTCATTGAGCAGCAGATTTTCGGTGTCGGGCACGAACTCGTGGACTTCAATGCCCATGTCATTGATCATTGAAATGATATCCTCGATCTGCTCGGGATCGACGATATCATCGGGCAAATGGTCATTCACCTCGGCATAGGTCAGGAATCCCTTTTCCTTGCCGCGGGCAATCAACTTCTTCAATTGCGACTGTTGCTGCTCGCTCATGACCTGTTCACAGACTGGTAATGGGTAATAAAACTGAAATTGTTCGTCATAACAACCAGACCACCTTAGATGCCACAAGGCAAAGATAGTTACTTTTTGGGCAGTTTGCCGAGGCTCCGTAGAGTTTCGCGCTCGGTGTCGCTGAGCGCGCGCGGCGTGCCTCGGCGCAGCAGGATGTCGGGCAACTGTTCCCGCGGGTCATGACGGCGGCGCAGATAAGCCAGAATGTCGGCGAACTCTTCTTCAAATCGGTAATCCTGGTCCGAAATTTCCGGTTCCCAAGCCGCCAGCCGTTCCAAAATCACGCCCTCGCGGGTATCCCGATAGCGTTCCAGCAGCGTGGCGACATTCAGTTGCGGGCGCGCGCGCAGGATTCCCAGCAGTTCGGCCAGCAACTGCATCCCCGGCTCGCCGCTATCGGGCGGCGGAACCGCGTCGGCTTCCACCTGTTGCGCCAATTCCGGCCGATACAGCAGCAGGGCGATAGCCTTGCGCAGCGGGGTGCGGGTCAGCCGCAAGGCGCGGTCGGCGTGCCGGGCGGTGGCGACGGTGGGCGGCGGCCGCAAGCGGGAGGTTTCCAGGCCGGCTTCCTCCCGGAGACGCCCGACCATCAAATCGCGGAAATGTCCGTCGGGCAGTTTTTCCAGCAAGGGTCGGGCGAGTTCGGCCAGGCGGGCGCGACCGGCCAGCGTGTCGGGATCGGCTCGGACACGCAACTCGGCGAACAGATAGTCGGCCAGCGCCGTGGCCTGCTCCAACCGCCGCTCGAACGCCGCCTGGCCCTCTCGACGCACCAACGTGTCCGGATCCTCACCCTCGGGCAGAAACAGGAAGCCGATCCGACGACCGTCGCGCAGGAACGGTAGCGCCGATTCCAACGCCCGCCAACCCGCCGCCCGCCCGGCCCGGTCGCCATCGAAGCAAAACACCAGATCGTCAACCACGCGGAACAGCCGCTCGACGTGTTCCGCGGTGGTGGCGGTGCCCAAGGTGGCGACCGCGTAGGTCATTTCGTGTTGGGTTAAGGCCACCACGTCCATGTAGCCCTCGACCACCACCAACCGCTGTAGCGCTCGGGTGTGGGCGCGCGCCTCGTACAGGCCATACAGCTCCGAACCCTTGTGGAACAACGGAGTTTCCGGGGAGTTCAGATACTTGGGCGTGGTCTCGCCATCCAGCGCCCGGCCGCCGAAGGCGATGGCCCGGCCGCGGCGGTCGCGAATCGGGAAAATGATACGATCGCGAAAGCGGTCGCGCAGCCGGCCCTGGTCGTCTCGGCTGACCAGCCCGGCGGCTAGAAGGTCCTCGGCGGCGACGCCGGCCGCGCGCAGCGCGTGACTGAGGTTTTCCCAGCCGGGGGGCGCATAACCGATGCCGAAGACCTTGGCGATCCGCCCGGTCAGGCCACGTTGGCGCAGATAGTCCACCGCTCGTTGCCGGGCCGGGTGCTCGCGCAGTTGCCGGCGAAAAAACTGGTCTGCTTGGGCGACTCGCTCCAGCAGCACCCGGGTCGAATCGCCATCTCCTCGGGTTTGGGGCAATTCCAGTCCGGCCGTCCGGGCCAGGTCCTCGACCGCGTCCAAAAAATCCAGCCGCTCGTAGGCCATCAGAAACCCGATGGCGTTGCCGTGGGCGCCGCAGCCGAAACAGTGATAGAACTGCTTGTGGGGACTCACTGAGAAGGAGGGCGTTTTTTCAGCATGAAACGGACAGCAGGCCATGAATTCGCGGCCCGCTCGGCGCAGGGGAACCCGAGCGTTGACGATCTCGACCAGATCCACCCGAGCCAACAATTGGTCCAGGAACTCCTGGGGAATGCGACCAGCCATAAGCCGAAAGCCTAGCGGACCGGCGTCCGGCTTTCAGCGCGGGCGCGCAACGACTGCGACGGCTCGGGTCGGCGCGCGTCCGGGTCCGGGTCGAGCGCCCCGCTCAACCATCGAAGCGAGCCTTGACCCGGGCGCTGACCGTAGCCAGGTCCGCCCGGCCTTGCGCCTGGTCCTTGATCAGCGCCATGACCTTGCCCATGTCACGCAGCGACCGGGCGCCGGTCGTGGCGATGGCGTTGACGATCAGGGTTTCGAGGTCGGCTTCGTCCAGCGGCGCCGGCAGGTAGGATTGGATCAGCTCGATCTCAAAATTTTCCTGGGCGGCCAGATCGTCCCGGCCGGCACTCTGATACTGAGCTAACGATTCCCGGCGCTGCTTGATCATCTTTTCCAGTACGCCGAGCGCTTGGGTATCATGCAATTCGATGCGCTCGTCGATTTCGCGCTGCTTGATGGCGGCCAGGATCAGCCGGATCGCGCCGAGGCGGTTCTTGTCCTTGGCGCGCATGGCGGCTTTCATATCATCCTGAATACGGTCTTTGAGCGACATGGCGATACTCTCGCGAACGCTGGGCGGTATAGTTCGGAGTTTCAGTAGAGACGGGTGCGGCGGGTGACTTCCCGGGAAAGTTTTTTCAGATGGCGCTTGACGGCGGCGGCGCGCTTGCGCTTGCGTTCCTGGGTGGGTTTTTCGTAGGACTCGCGGCGGCGGACCTCGGACAGTACGCCGGCTTTTTCACAGGAACGCTTGAAGCGGCGCAGCGCCACGTCGAACGGCTCGTTTTCTTTGACTTTCACGGAAGGCATTAAACCATCACCTCATTCATGGTCGGATATAATCATTAAAAGTTGAGCAATTGAAAAACATTGCATCCTAACCATATTCATGGCCAAACGCAAAACTTTGAGAGTGTTATGTTGATCCTGGGCATTGAAACCTCCTGCGATGAAACCGGTGTGGCCTTGTACGACAGCGAGCGCGGTCTGCTGGCCCATGCCCTGCACAGTCAGGTCGCGCTGCATGCTGAATACGGGGGCGTGGTGCCGGAGCTGGCTTCACGCGATCATGTTCGCAAGACATTGCCCCTGCTGCGGGAGCTTTTTCGGCGGGCGGGCGTGGCCCCGAACGCGGTGCGCGGCGTGGCCTATACGCGTGGCCCTGGGTTGATCGGCGCGTTGCTGGTGGGCGCGGCGATCGGGCGCGGCCTGGCGTGGGCCTGGAACGTGCCGGCCATCGGCGTCCATCACATGGAAGGCCATCTGCTGGCGCCGATGTTGGAGCCAGACCCACCCGCGTTTCCGTTTGTCGCCTTGCTGGTGTCCGGCGGCCATTCCCTGTTGGTGGAAGTAGACGGGATTGGTCTGTACCGGATTTTGGGCGAGTCGGTGGACGATGCCGCCGGGGAGGCGTTCGACAAGACCGCGAAGCTGTTGGGACTACCCTATCCCGGCGGGCCAGCCTTGGCCAAGCTGGCGGAACAGGGCGATCCGCGTCGCTTCAGGTTTCCCCGCCCGATGACTGACCGGCCCGGCTGTGATTTCAGCTTCAGCGGCCTGAAGACCGCCGCGATCAACACCTGGCGCGGGCTGGAACCGACCCCAGAGAATCGGGCCGACGTGGCGCGCGCCTTCGAGGAAGCCGTGGTGGAGACGCTGGCGATCAAGTGCCGGCGCGCGTTGCGGGCGACCGGACTCGAACGATTGGTGGTGGCCGGCGGCGTGGGTGCCAATCGACGCTTGCGGGAACGATTGCGGGAACAAGCCGCGGAACTGGGCGGAC
>DAIRDI010000105.1:0-8358 GCA_036796235.1 Candidatus Competibacteraceae bacterium
GCTTCTAGCGATGCCGTGGGGAGTAGGCCAAACGGTGTGGCATTTTCAGCCAGTTGCACATCACAAAGTCCGCGTTGTTCTCTTCCAAACATCGAACTGAATGAAGTTGAGTTCCCCTGATCGGCGCGTCTCCGCCGTAGCCGCCGCAGTAGCTGCCACCGCTCGCGCTGACGCATGACACCTCGCCGCGGTACGGACAACTATACTTGTCCACAGGCATCAGGCCCTCGCTGCCATAACGCTTCGCCTTCACCGGTCGGGTGACTTCATTTTTCATTCTGGACTCCTCAGCTTTGGTGGTCAGTGATGCCGGCGACCCTCCCCGCGCGCCGAGCAGACTCGCGCTTTTTTCAACCCTCTAATGGAGTTGTCGTTTTATCCGTACCTCTAACAGGGCTAATATTACCGGCGGGGCTGGGAGAGTAAATTAGGGTTTTCGCGGGCGGCATCAGGGTTTTTCCTAGGGGTCGTACCGCCGTGGTCTTGTGTCGCTCGATCAGAGCAATAGCAGCCCTGCTCGCTCCGCACACCCGCTGGCGAGAGTCGCTATCCTCGCTTGGTGGATTTTCAGGTCGCCGGCCTGTAGTCCATAATCCACCCGAACCTAACGCCATCCATCGCCAAGCACTGGAGATTGCTTTCATGACGTTTACCCAACCCTCTCATCCAGAGATCCTGTCCGATGTGGTCCCTTCGGTTCCCGATCCGTCCCGACGCGCTTTTCTGGCCGGGCTGCTGACCCTGCTCGCGCCCGCCGCCTTCGGCTTGGCGCCACCATCCGCCGCAGCCGCGCCGCGCGATCGTCGGGGCCAGCGCGCAACCGTCGCTACAGCTCGTTATCCCCGGCAGCACACGGAGTTCCGGTTTGCCAGCAACCTCGGCGCCGAGATCAACGGTTACATCCAAGACCTCCGCCGGACCGGCCGAATCCGGGCCAACGAACGCACCGCCTGGCTGGTCTACGACTTCACCAGCCGGAGATATCTGGTCACCATCAACGCCGGCCTCTCTCACCAAAGCGCCAGCATGGTCAAGCCTTTTGTCGCCTTGGCCTTCTTCCACAAAGTCCGGGAGGGGAAACTCCAATACACACCCTACCGCCGCGGGCGAATGGAATCCATGATCCAGAGCAGCAACAATCAGGCCACCAACTACTTCATCGATCTGCTGGGGCAAACCAGCCGCCGCTCCGGCCCGGCCGAGGTGGAGCACACGCTCAAACGCTATCACCCGGGCATCTTTCGTCAAACCCGGATCGTCGAGCGCATTCCCGCGGGTGGCCGGACCTATCGCAATCGAGCGTCCGCTCTCGATTATCACCGCTTTTTACATGCCCTGTGGTACGACCAACTGCCCTATTCAAGGGAACTCAAACGGTTGATGCACCTGCCCAACCGCAACCGCATCTATACCGGCGTCCCGGAAGTGGCGCGACAAACTCAAATCTTACATAAAACCGGCACCACGGCGCAGTTATGCGGCAACATCGGCATTCTGATCGCTCGGGGTCGCGACGGACGCCGCTATCCCTACACTTTTGTCGGCATCATCGAAAAATCTCGGCGAACCAAAAACTTCACGGTCTGGAAAGACGATCGCGGCGATGTCATCCGCGATGTATCCGGCATCACCTACAACCATTTGCAACGCCTGCATAACCTTGTATAGCGATTATGTCCCACGATTTTGACCACCCCCCTACCCGCCGCGGCACCGACAGTCTGAAATGGCAGCGGTATGGCGACGCTCTGCCGCTGTGGGTGGCGGACATGGACTTCGCCGCACCAGAGCCGGTGCTGGCTGCCCTCCACGACCGAGTACGGCACGGGGTCTTCGGTTACGGCGCGCCGCCGACGAAACTGACGGAAGTGCTCTGCGCGCGGATGGCCGAGCTGTATCGCTGGACCGTCGAACCCGAGCAGATCGTCTATCTGCCCGGCTTGGTGAGCGGACTGAACATCGTCTGCCGTGCCATCGGCGAACCGGGGGATGAGGTGCTCGTGCAAACGCCGGTCTATCCGCCGTTCCTGACCGCGCCCGGCCAGCAGGACCGGCGGCTGGTCACCGCCGAACTCACGGCGGAACCCAGGGCCGGGCGGCTGTACTACACTTTCGATGACGACGCCTTCGCGGCAGCCATCGGTCCGCGCACTCGACTGTTCATTCTCTGCCATCCTCATAATCCGGTGGGCCGGGCGTTCGAGGCGGAGGAGTTGCGCCGGCTGGCGATGCTCTGCGAACGCCACGATTTGACGGTCTGTTCGGACGAGATTCACTGCGACCTGTTGTTCGACGGGCGGCGGCATACCCCGTTCGCCGCACTGGACCCGGACATCGCCCAACGCTGCATCACCCTGATGGCCCCCAGCAAGACCTTCAACATTCCCGGCCTGGGCGCCAGCTTCGCCATCATCCAGAACCCCGAGCTGCGGCGACGTTTCCAGCAGGCCCTGCGCGGCATCGTGCCGGATGCGAACGTGCTCGGTCTGACCGCCGCGCTGGCCGCCTACCAGCACAGTGGCGCTTGGTTGCGCGACCTGTTGGACTATCTCGCCGCCAACCGCGCGTTCCTGGTGGACGCCATCGACCGCGATCTGCCCGGCGTCCGGACCACGGTTCCGGAAGCGACCTATCTCGCCTGGCTGGATTGTCGGGAAACGAAAATCGCTGGGAATCCGCACCACTTTTTCCTGGAGCGGGCCGGCGTGGCCCTGAACGATGGGACGACGTTTGGTCCGGGCGGCGCGGGCTTCGTGCGGCTCAACTTCGGTTGCGCGCGCGCCACGCTGGCCGAGGGCTTGGAACGGATGCGGGCGGCGCTGGCGACGCTCGGCTAATCTCCCCTACTCCCGCCCTGCCAACGCCTCCCAGCGAGCGTAGGCCGCCTCCAGCTCCGCATCCAGCGCCCGCAGTTCCGCCAGTTGCCGGGCGACCGCCGCCGGCTCCTGCTGGTAAAACGCCGGGTCGGCGGTCCGGGCCTGTCCCTCCTGCTGCCGCTGTTCCAACTCCTCAATGCGGGCGGGCAACCGCTCCAACTCCCGTCGTTCGTGGAAACTGAGCTTGCCGGACGCGGTTGATTGCGCCGGACGAGCGGCGGATTTGGACGCTGATTTGGGTGCCGGTTTGGACGTGGGTTTGGGCGGGGCGGCCACGACCGGTTCCGGCGCGGGGCGCTGGCGCAACCAGTCGCTGTAACCGCCGACGTACTCGCGAACGCGCCCCTCGCCCTCAAACACCAGGCAACTGGTGACCACGTTGTCCAGAAACGCCCGGTCGTGGCTGACCAGCAGCAGGGTGCCGGCGAAGTCCAGCAGCAGTTCTTCCAGCAACTCCAGCGTTTCCAGATCGAGATCGTTGGTCGGCTCGTCCATGACCAGCAGGTTGGCCGGCTGGCTGAACAGCCGCGCCAGCAACAGGCGGTTGCGCTCGCCGCCGGACAGCGATTTGACCGGCGAGCGCGCCCGTTGCGGGCTGAACAGGAAATCGCCCAGATAGCCGATGACATGGCGGGACTGGCCGTTGATTTCGAGGTTTTCCCGGCCGCCGGCGACGCTGTCCAGCACGGTCTGTTCGGGGTCCAACTGCTCGCGCAACTGGTCGAAGTAGGCGATTTCCAGCTTGGTCCCCCAGCGCACCTGACCGGCCTTCGGTTCCAGGCGTCCCAACAGCAGGCCGAGCAGGGTGCTCTTGCCGCAGCCGTTGGGGCCAATCAGGCCGATGCGATCCCCGCGCTGGATGCGCGCTGAAAAGTCCCGAATCAGCGGCTCGTCCCCCCAGGCATAAGTGATCTTCTTGGCCTCGATCACCAGCTTGCCCGAGGTTTCCGCCTGCTCCAGCTCGAAACTGGCCTTGCCGACCCGTTCGCGACGCTGGCGGCGCTCCTCGCGCAGGGCCAGCAGCGCCCGCACCCGGCCCTCGTCGCGGGTGCGCCGGGCCTTGATCCCCTGCCGAATCCACACCTCTTCCTGCGCCAGCTTCTTGTCGAATTTGGCGTTGTGGCGGACCTCGACCTCCAGCAGCGCCTGCTTCTTCTCCAAAAACGCCGCGTAATCGCCCGGCCACGAGGTCAACACGCCGCGATCCAGCTCCAGCAGGCGGGTGGCGAGCCGCCGCAACAGGGCGCGGTCATGGGTGACGAACAGCAGCCCACCGCGAAACGCCAGCAGTTCTTCCTCCAGCCACTGGATGGTTTCCAGATCGAGATGATTGGTCGGCTCGTCCAGCAGCAGCAAATCCGGCTCGCCCACCAGCGCCCGGCCCAGCAGCGCCCGGCGCCGCCAGCCGCCGGACAGTTCCGCCAGTGGCGCATCGGCCGGTAGTTGCAGACGGGTCAGCACGGTCTCGACCCGCTGCTGCCAGCGCCAGCCGTCGCGGGCTTCCAGTTCGTGTTGCAAGCGTTCCATCCGCCGCATTCCCTCGGCCGTAACCGCGTGGCCCAGTTGATGGGCGGCTTGGTGATACTCGGCCAGCAACGCCCCCAACCCTTCCAGCCCGCCGGCGACGATGTCGAACACGGTCGCCGAGGTCTCCCCCGGCAGTTCCTGGGCCAGCGTGGCGACGCGCAAGCCGGGCTGACGCCAGAGCTCGCCGCCGTCGGGCTGGATGTCGCCGGCCAGCAGGCGCAGCAGGGTGGTTTTACCGGTCCCGTTGCGGCCGATCAGGCACACCCGCTCACCGGCATCGATCTGGAAACTGGCGCCGTCCAGGAGGGGTTCCGCGCCGAAGGCAACAGAGAGGCAGTCAACGCTTAATAAAGGCATCAGAGAAAATGGCTCAAAATCGGGCTACCCATGGCAACGGGTTAGCTTGAAGTGGATAGGTGGATCGCGCACCGAGCGATGGGGCCACTTGGGACCGCGCCCCCGGCTTACTGGGTCTGGATCTCCAGCAGATCCCCCAGCGTGCGAGTCAGTAACACTAAATCCTTTTCCCGAGACAAAGTATGTTCCCCGTCCTTGACCAGAAGGACCCGAACGTCGGGACTGGCCAGCTTCGCAGCCACCTCGACGCTGATGCGCCACGGCACGTCCAGGTCGCCCATGCCGTGAATCAGGCGCACCGGGCCGTGAATCGGTAGTTCCGGACGGTCGAGCAACCAATGCTTTTCCGCCTCCTCGATCAGGTTCATCGCGATGATGTAGGGCTCGCCATAAGTCGAAGGCAGAGAGATCACCCGCTCGCGGCGCAGCCGCTCCCGCAGGTGGTCGTCGAGCCGGTCCCACAGCAAATACCTGGTGAAATCCGCCGCGCAGGCCAGGCCGAGCAACCCGGCGATCCGCTCGGGTCGCGCCAGCGCCGCCAGCAGCATCATCCAGGCGCCCATGGACGACCCCACCAGGATTTGCGGTCCTTCGGTCAAGTGGTCCAGCACCGCGATGGCTTCTTCAGCCCAGCGGCCGATGGTTCCATCCGCGAACCGGCCGCTGGAAGCGCCATGTCCGGAATAATCGAAGCGCACGAACGCCTGGCCGCGTCCCCGGCACCAGCGTTCCAGCGTGGTGGCCTTGACGCCGGTCATGTCGGACGTGAATCCGCCGAGAAATATCACGCCCGGCCTGGCGCCCGGACTGCGGTGATAGGCGAGCGTGACGCCATCGGCCAGTTTCAGGACGGCGGGGGGAGTCGGAAATAACGCCATGAACCTGTGTCTCTTAATGAATCATGCAACCATCGATCGTTGATCCCGGCGCTAACCCCAAACCCGCGCCGCCAGTTCGGGCAGAACCGCGCCGGCCGGACCGTTCACGCTGAAGGTCACATGCGGGCTGAGCGGAGTCGGCTGGGGATTGATTTCCACCACCGTCGCCCCAGCGCGGAGCGCGGCGAAGGGCAAATCGGCGGCGGGATAAACCAGGGTCGAAGTACCAATGCTGAAGAACACCTCGGCGTGCGCGGCGGCCTGTTCCGCCGCCCGCAGTACGCTCGCCGGCAGCATTTCCCCGAACCAGACCACATCCGGCCGTAGCAATGCGCCGCAGTGGGGACAACGCGGGGGAATTTCCGCGCTGTCCGGCCAGCTTTCCACCGGTCGGTTTTCAGCAAAGCACTTGACGCGGAACAGATTGCCGTGCAGTTCCAGCACCTGCCGGCTGCCGGCGCGGCGGTGCAGGCCATCCACGTTCTGGGTGATCAGAGCGAACTCCGCGATCCGGCGCTCCATATCCGCCAAGGCCAGATGGCCGGGATTGGGCTCGGCCTGCCGCACCCGTTCCTGTCGCCAGACGTACCACTCCCAGACCAGCCGCGGGTTGCGTTGGAAGGCCTCGGGCGTGGCCAGTTCCTCGGGGTTGTAACGCGCCCACAAACCGGTCTGGGCCTCGCGAAAGGTGGGCACGCCGCTCTCGGCGGAGATACCGGCGCCGGTCAGCACGGCGACCCGGCGGGCGGCGCGCAAGCGGCTGATAAGTTCGGCGGGAATCGGGATTTCGCTCATGGCGGCGAGAGAGTTCTGGCTGGTATTTTTATGAGCATAGCACGCCGCGGCTCACCCTCGCTGCCGCTGGCTGACATCCCGCGAGGAGCGAGGATCCACTCGGGGTTGCTTCACGACGTCTTAAGGAGCATAATAGTTGAATTAAGCAACTAAAAGGATCAGGGCTGCGACCGGCATGGAGAGCCCGATATTAACCAGGAGGGCGCCGTCGCGAGCGAATGAATCCGGGTAAGGAGCACGACCATGCGACTTGAATTTCTGATCATCGATCCACAGAACGATTTCAGCGACACGCCGGAAGCGGCGCTGCCGGTGCCTGGCGCCAGCGCCGACGCCGGACGGCTGGCTAGCTTGCTGGGCCGGCTCGGCGACCGCATCGCCGCCATTCATGTGACCCTCGACACCCACCAGCTCGTCGATGTTTCCCATCCGATCTTCTGGCGGGATCGCCACGGCCATTCGCCACCGCCCTTCACCCAAATCACCGTCGCCGACGTGGAAAACGGGGTTTGGCGCGCCTTCAAGCCGGAGCACCAGTCACGAGCGCTGAAGTACGTGCAGACCTTGCGCGACAACGGCCGCTATACCCTGACCATCTGGCCGCCGCACTGCCTGGTCGGCACCTGGGGCCACGGCGTGATTCCGGTCGTGGCCCACGCCTTGCGGCGCTGGGAGGAAACCGGCTTCGCCCGAGTGGATTACGTCACCAAGGGCCATAACCCCTGGACCGAGCACTACTCGGCGGTACAGGCCGACGTGCCCGATCCGGCCGATCCGGGCACCCAGTTGAATACCCGGTTGATCCAGACCCTGAAAAACGCCGACGTGGTGGCGTTGTCGGGCCAAGCGCTATCGCACTGCGTCGCCAATACGGTACGGGATATCGCCGATATCGTCGGCGCGGATGGCATCCGCAAACTGGTGTTGATCGAGGATACCAGCTCGCCGGTACCGGGGTTTGAGGAACTGGCCCGCCAGTTCTTGACCGACCTGCGCCAGCGAGGAATGAAAACCGCGCGGGCGGCGGAGTTCCAGAGTTGAATGCGGGCGCGAAAGCGGATGATGCAGCCGAGTTCCTGGCGCGAACGCGTGGAAAACTTTCATGAGGCTCCTTCTGGATGCCGACTACACCATCGGCAAAATGCATCTTTTTTGCCAGGATTATGCCAGCCGGGGTATCGAACCGGTTCCCTACGTGATTCTGGCCGATGGGTGTTCCGCCGTTCCGGACAGCGATCTGGGCGCGCGGTTGCTGGCGCTCAACGCTCGCTGTCTGCTGGGCCAGTTCGCGCGCGGGGCCGCCGATCAGACCCAACAGGCGATCCAACACGAACGCCTGGGCCGACGGATCGTGCGGCGCGCCGCCCGGCAGGTCCGCGATCTGGGTCTGGATACGACGGTGCTCGACGCCACGCTGTTGATCGCCTGGTGTCAGGGTGCGACGGTGTACGCGCATTTCTACGGGGACGGCTGCATCGCCGCCCGGCGCGCCGACGGAACCGTGGTCGTCATCGAGATCGAATACGCCGAGAATGCGCCGTATTACCTGTCCTATCGGCTGGATCCGGAACGCGGGGCGCTCTACCAGGTGGCGATTGACGACCCGGCGACAGCTCAACGCATTCACTGCTGGAGCGAAACCGGGGTCACGATCCGGCGCGAACCGTTCGATGCGCCCATGCTGTTCAGCTTCGAGTTGGCGGAGTTTCCCCGGGTGCTGATAGCGACCGATGGGCTACATTCACTCGTGAACCTCACAACCCGGGAGCGCCTGGATTCGCTGGCCGTGGCGCGGGAAATCCTCGATTTGCGCCATTTCGACGGCGTCTTCCTCCAGCGTCGCCTGGGCGAAGTCCTGGCCCGATACCGCCAACAGGGCGTATTGAATGTCGATGACATCGGCGTGGGCGCTTTCATCGATCTGG
>DAIRDI010000105.1:8368-9672 GCA_036796235.1 Candidatus Competibacteraceae bacterium
ACAAACCCGCCGCTACCGCGGGAGGAACCCCTATGAAAACCCAACAGGTTGCGACTCAACCGGCCGATGCGGCTTTTCCCGGCCACGATCGCGCGGGACGCGAAAAGCCGTCCTTCACCGTCCATCTGGCGATTTTCACGGTGCGCGACGAGCGGTTGCATGTGTTGCTGGTCAAGCGCGCCGAGCCGCCGTTCCAGGGTTCCTGGGCGCTGCCGGGTGGGTTTCTCGATCCGCTGCGGGACGAGTCGGTCGATGCCTGCGCGGCGCGAAAACTGGTCGAGGAAACCGGAGTCCACGCGCCGTATCTGGAGCAACTGAAAACCTACGGCTCCCACGATCGCGATCCACGCGGCTGGATCGTCACCACCGTCTATTTCGCCTTGATGGTTTCGGACTCGGTGCGGCTGGGCGGCAATCAGGCGGCGGCTTGCTGGGCGCCGGTGCGGGGCGAGAATGTGGAATTCGGGCTGGCGTTCGACCATGCCTCCATTCTGGCCGACGCCGTGGAACGGTTGCGCTCCAAACTGGAATACACCCACATCGCCGTCCATCTGTTGCCGGAAGAATTCACCTTGCCGGAGTTGCAGCGGACCTACGAGATCATTTTGCAGCAACCCCTCGACAAAAGCTCCTTCCGCCGCCGGGTCGCGCAAGCCGACATGCTGGAGGAGATTCCCGGCAAATTGCGCGATGGCTTCGGCCGTCCGGCGCGGCTTTACCGGTTTCGCGATTACGACCGGCGGACCTTTTTCCCGCGCAGCATCAGTCGCCACGCCCGCTGAGGGCGTTCAGAAAAAGCGCAGATAGGCTTCCAGCACCCGGAGGGTATAAGCATCGGTCGCACCCTCGCGGTATTGGTCGGGATCGCCGGTCATCCACCAGGCGGCGGCGCGCTGCACGGCGACGATTTCATTCCTGCCAGCCGCGAACTGTTCGCGCAGCACCGGCCCCATCACGCAGACCAGCACCCGCCGGGCCAGCGCCCGATCGGCGGCGAACTGCTCCGGGGTCAGGTCCCGCTCCAAACAGCGCTGAGACCAGCGCGCGATGTTGTCCGGCTTGATCCCCCAGTCGCTGTAGAGTCCAGAATCGGCGGCGACGGGCGGCGCCGACAGACGCAGCGCTTCCACCAGCGCTTCGACCTTGGCGTCGGAAATTTGCGCCGGGACGGCGAACGGTAGCATCCATAACGGTAGCATCCATAACAGGAACAGAGCGCTCCACCGCCAGCGGCGCGGCGGCGATGGGCAATGGAACCGGCGGACGATCGATGACATGGTTTCCTCTCCGTCGTTCAACGAATC
>DAIRDI010000106.1:0-9654 GCA_036796235.1 Candidatus Competibacteraceae bacterium
CGGGCGGCATCGCCGAAATGGCGGAGATGGACGATAAAATCCGCCGTATCACCGACCCGCTGGACGCGGTGGGCAACACCACCAAGGCGGTCACCAAAGGCTACGCCATCGGTTCCGCCGGCCTGGCGGCCCTGGTGCTGTTCGCCGACTTCGAACACAAGCTGGCGCTTGCGGAGATTAAGGTCAGTTTTGAACTGACCGATCCGGTGGTGATCATCGGCCTGTTCATCGGCGGGATGATTCCGTTCCTGTTTGCGGCGATGGCGATGGAGGCGGTCGGACGCGCCGCCAGCTCGGTGGTGCTCGAAGTACGCCGTCAATTCCAGGAAATACCCGGGATCATGGATGGCACGACCAAGCCGGATTATTCGCGGGCGGTGGATTTGCTGACCAAGTCGGCGATTAAGGAGATGATCCTGCCCTCGCTGCTACCGGTGCTGACGCCGATCGTGGTGGCCTTCGGCATGTCGTGGCTGCTCGGTCCCGAGGCCGGTCCCAAGGCGTTGGGCGGAGTGCTGATGGGCACCATCATCACCGGCCTGTTCGTGGCGCTTTCCATGACCGCCGGCGGCGGCGCCTGGGACAACGCCAAGAAGTACATCGAGGATGGCAATTTCGGCGGCAAGGGCTCGGAGGCGCATAAGGCCTCGGTCACCGGCGACACCGTCGGCGACCCCTACAAGGACACTGCCGGCCCAGCGGTCAATCCGCTGATCAAGATCATCAACATCGTCGCGCTGCTGATCGTGCCGCTGTTGGTGCTTTAGTTAGACCCTCCACCCCCTCCCGCCGGGAGGGGTGTCCGAGACGCTGGGGCGGGTGGCTAACCCGCCCTTTTTTCATTTCTGGCCGGCGCGGGCTGAATGCTGGGCAGTGAATGCGAGATCGTGATGGACGACCTGTATATTGCGGATCAGCCGGCGCTGGTTGAATTCTGCGCCGGCCTGCGCGGCGCGGCGTGGTTGGCGCTGGATACCGAATTCGTTCGCGAACAAACCTACTACCCGCAACTGGGGTTGATTCAGGTCGCCAGCGCCGACCGGGTGGCCTGCATCGATCCGCTGGCGCTCCCCTCGCTGGAGCCGTTGCTGGAGCGGCTCTACGATCCAGCAGTGACCAAGGTGCTGCACGCCGCGCATCAGGATCTGGAAATTTTCTTTCACTGGCGCGGCGCGGCGCCGGAGCCACTGTTCGACACCCAACTGGCGGCGCTGGTGCTGGGCGACGGCCATCAGATCGGCTATGCGGCCCTGGTGCGGCGGCAATTCGATGTGGAACTGGAGAAGACCCACACCCGCGTCGACTGGCGCCGCCGCCCGTTGGCCCCGGAGTGGCTGACCTACGCGGCCGACGACGTGCGCTATCTGCCGGAACTCTACCGGCGGCAGCACGCCGCGCTAGCGGAGCGCGGCTGGCTGGAGGCGTTGGCCGAGGATTTTCAAGCGCTGACCGACCCGGCTCGGTATCGCCAGGACCCTGAAGAGGCGTGGCGGCGAGTGCGGGAGCATCACCGGCTCGGCGGCGCGCAACGCGCGGTCCTGCGGGCGCTGGCGGCCTGGCGCGAACGGCAGGCCAGCAGCCACGACCGGCCGCGCCGCTGGATTTTGGCGGACGCACCATTGATCGAACTGGCCCGGCGGATGCCCGCCACCCTGGCCGAGCTATCCCGTATCCACGGCCTGCCGGCGGCGACCGTGCAACGACACGGGGAGACCCTGCTTCAGCAAATCGCCGCCGCGCGCGCCGTCCCGCCGGAGCAGTGGCCGGCCCTGCCGCGCCGCCCGCGGCTCGCCCCCGCGCAGATCGCGCGAGCGGACCAACTGCTGGCGCTGATCGAGGAGCGGGCCACCGCCAACGGAATTGTCCCGCTCGCGGTGGCGGGCCGGCGGGAGGTGGAAAACCTGCTCGCCGGCCAGGACTCGCCGTTATGCCACGGCTGGCGGGCGGCGCTGGTCGGTCGTGAGTTGCAGGCGTGGCTGGCGGTCGTCGGCGATGATTGAAGTAAATCGCGTGACCTCAAGGCCCTTGTGGTGGCATTCAGGCCACATTCATGTTGCGGGTGAGATACTGCCCATCGACCAGTAGGGATGTCTGTGGGTCTTGGTGACGGCCCCGCCTCCGTGGTTGGCCCCATGGAGGTGGCCGCCGTCATCATTTTTTACTGGATTCTCGGCCAACGCCACGCAAGAGCGCCATTCCCACCGCGGCGCTGGACCTGAAGCACGGCGACCGAGCCGACCGGATCGGGCGCGCGGCATTAGCGCTCCACCTCCTCTAGAAAACCAAAAACCGCCGCCGGAGCTTCCGGCGGCGGTTTTTTTATCTGGGACTGACCGGATTTACAGGTTAGCCGAGCGCCACCACTGGCTGTGTTCCCGGCGCAAGGCTTCGTGCGACGGCATCGGATAAAACGCCAGATCGGGACCGTTGCCCATGTAAAAGCCGCTCTTGATCATCCGGTACGGGAATTCCAGGGAATGCACCCGATGCACCAGCTTGCTTTGCTTGTCCTTCGGATCCAGTTCGAGCAGCGCTTCGCGCAGATGGTGCATGAACGAATACGGCAGATCGCCCACCGGGCCATTGGCCGGATCGGACGCCAGCGCGCCCAAGCCCAGTTCCACGAAGCACATGCCGGGGAAGCGAATGAACTTGGCCGGCTGGGTGGTGACGCCGTGGTAGTAGCCGACCGGGTCGAGCGTGCTGACCACCAGACTGTTGACCGGCGCCAGGTCCTGATACATGTGCAGGGTCGGCACCTCGCGTTTGGCGATCTCACCCCGCTCCAAGCTCAAGGTATGACCGTAGGCGGTGCTCATGTACAGCTTGCCCAGCGCGCTGACCGGGATATGCTCCAGCACCCGGTAGACCCCAACATAGACCGAGTTCTTGGGCGTGCCGTCCGGATGCGCCACGCAGCGCCTGAAGACTTCGTCGAAGTCGAAGAATTCGTGGCGGAACGCCGGATCGACTTCGAAGAAGATCGCCTGGCCCTTGGATTTGTACTTATGGCCGGTTGCGTAGTATTGCCCGAACTGTTCCGGCGGCAACATGGACGCGATCAGCGCCTCGGGGATCAGTGAAAAGTACAGATGCACAGTCATCGTCGCTTGCCCTCTTTGGTTTGCTCGTTTGCTTTAATCCGCGCCGGCCTTTACGGCGGGCGAATCATCTAGGTGATGGTTAGGTTTGCGCCCCCTGATCTTCACGGAGTTTACAGGTTTCAATCCACGCCCGCCAATGACGCGGGCGCATCCGTCGGCAAGTAGGCGTCTGGGCCTGGTTTCGATCCGAGGATCATGCGGCAATTATAGGGCCTGACCCGTATCCGCGTGTGGTCTTTTCATTGTCGCTGCGTCGCGGCCAGCGTCCGTTCCAGATCCTCGAGCGTCGTGGCGGGCGCCTGGCACTGCAAACCGACGCAGACGTAAGCGGCTACCGGAGCCGCGCCGGTCCGCCGTTCGTCCAGCAATCCGGCCGGCACGGTGGCGTCGGCCGGGATCGCCAGGGTGAACCGGCGAGGCAAGTAGGGTCCAGCGCAGCGTTCCCGCCACTCTTCCAGGGCTATCCCGGCGCCGCGCAGCACGATCGTTTGCCCCGGCTTGAGACTCTCTTCCAGTGCCGCCAGCAGGGCGTTACAGGCGCTGGGCAGGTGCTGGAGCATCGGCCAGGCCCAACGCAGGGCGCGCTCCGCCGCATCCAGGTAGGCGGCTCGGCCGGTGAGATGCCCCAGCTTCAGCAGCACTTGCGCGGCGATGCCGTTGCCGGAGGGCAGAGCGTCGTCGTGCGTCGGCTTGGGGCGCTGAATCAGGGGTTCGTGATCGTTGGCGGTGAAGTAGAAGCCGCCCGCCTCGCGATCCTCGAAGCGATCGAGCAGCGCCTCGGCCAAGACCAGGGCGAAGTCCAGATCGCCATCCCGCCAGCGGCATTGCAGCAGTTCCAGGATGCCGTCGATCAGGAAAGCGTAGTCGTCCAGATAAGCGTTCAGGCGGCTTTGGCCGTCCGTGTGGACCGCCAGCAGTCGGTCGTCTCGCCATAAATGGGTCTGGAGAAAATCGAGGGCGCGTTCCGCCGAGGCCACAAAGTCCGCCCGGCCTAAATGACGGCCGGCGATGGCCATGCCCCGGATCATCAGTCCGTTCCATGCGGTGAGGATTTTTTCGTCGCGACCCGGCCAAACCCGCCGCGCGCGCGCCTCGAACAGGATGCGTCGGGCGGAGGCCAGCCATTGGTCTACTTGGGCCGCCTCAACCCCCAATCGGTCGGCCAGTTCGGCGGCTTCGGCGGCGATCTGCAAGTGCCAGGCGCGCCGTTCGAAATTGGGGGGCTGCTCCAGGCCGTAACAGACGGCGAGGGCGGTATATTCCTCGGTGCTCAACAGCGCCCGGGCCTGGTCGGGGGTCCAGAGATAGAACCGGCCCTCCTCACCTTCGGAGTCGGCGTCGAACGTGGCGTAATAGCCGCCGTCCGGGGCTTGCATTTCCCGCATCGCCCACTCGCCGGTTTCCTCGGCGACCGCGCGGAACAGCGGGTTCTGAGTGACCCGCCAGGCTTGGGCGTAGAGCGCCAGCAGCGGGCCGTTGTCGTACAACATTTTCTCGAAGTGGGGAATTTGCCATTCAGCGTCCACCGAGTAACGGTAAAAACCACCGCCCAAGTGATCGTAAATTCCACCCGAGGCCATGTTTCGCAGGGTGACCAGCACGGCGGTTTCGGCCTGCTGGTCCAATTCGCCACGCTGGATGCTGTCGATCCAGTGGCGGAGCAGCCGGTCCAGGTTGGTGGGGTGGGGGAATTTGGGCGCGCCACCGAAACCGCCGTGGATCGCATCGAAGCTGCTGATGAGTTGATCGCGGGCGGCCTGGAGCGGGGCGGCGGTCAAGGAGACCGTGGAGGAGGCGACGATGTCGGCGCGCAGAGCCTCCAGCAGCGCCCGGTTTTGTTCGCGCAATTCCGGGGGATGCTGGCGGTAATGATCGCTGACCCGACGCAGGATATCGGTGAAGGCGGGCAGGCCGTGGCGGGGCGTTTTGGGGAAATAAGTGCCGCCGACGAAGGGAATCTGGTCGTCGTGAGTTAGAAACAGGGTGAGCGGCCAGCCGCCGGCCCGTCGGTGCAGGATCTGGAAGGCGGTTTGGTAAATCTTGTCGAGGTCGGGACGTTCCTCGCGATCCACCTTGATGTTGATGAATCGTTCGTTCATCACTTGGGCGGTGGCTTCGTCCTCAAAGGATTCATGGGCCATGACGTGGCACCAGTGGCAGGCCGAGTAGCCGATGGACAACAGGATCGGCTTACCTTCGCGGCGAGCCTGGTCCAAGGCTTCCTCCCCCCAGGGATGCCAGTCCACCGGATTGTGGGCGTGTTGGCGCAGGTAGGGGCTGGTTTCGTGGACCAGGCGGTTGGTGCGCGCATGTTCGGTCATGACGATCTCCTCAATTCCTCACTCAAGGCTAATGCTCGGTTGTTTGTTTGATCGGACAATGGATATGGCGTGCTATTCCAGAGCCTATGCCAAGATCATGCGACGGGAATGAGAAGGTGAGGCCACGAACCGATCCGCACTTTTCCGTAAGGGCTAGCGTGGCTTGGCGCGATGGCGATTCAATTCCGGCTCGCCATCGCGGAATACTGGATTTCACGAAGGAAATTAAAGCTCCCTGGCCCGTTCGCGCAGGATGTATTTCTGCATCTTGCCGGTTGAAGTCTTGGGCAACGGGCCGAACACCACGGTTTTCGGCGCCTTGAACCGCGCCAACTGATTGCGGCAAAATTCAAGAATCTCTTCTTCCGTGACGTGTTCCATGCCCGGCTTGAGGGTCACGAAGGCGCACGGGGTTTCGCCCCACTTCTCATCGGGCCGGGCCACCACCGCCACTTCCAAAATCGCCGGATGCCGGTACAGCACGTCCTCGACCTCGATGGTGGAGATGTTCTCGCCGCCGGAAATGATGATGTCCTTGGAACGGTCCTTGATCTCGATATAACCATCCGCGTGCCAGACCGCCAAGTCGCCGCTGTGGAACCAGCCGCCCGCGAAGGCGTCGTCGCTGGCGCCGGGATTCTTCAGATACCCTTTCATCACCACGTTGCCGCGCATGAAGATTTCACCGAGGGTCGCGCCGTCCTTCGGCGTCGGTTCCAGGCTTTGCGGATGCGCCACCATCAGCTCTTCCAACATCGGGTAGCGCACGCCTTGCCGGGATTTGAGCGCCGCGCGTTCCGCCAGAGGCCGTTGATCCCACTCGTCGTGCCAGGCGCACACCACGGACGGCCCATAGGTTTCGGTCAGACCATAGGTATGGGTGACCTCAAAATTCATCTGCTCCATGCCTTCGATCACCGCCGCCGGCGGCGCCGCGCCCGCCGTCATCACCTTGACGCGATGGTGGATGCCGGCCTTCAGCGCATCCGGGACATTCTTGAGCAGGTTCAGCACGATCGGCGCGCCGCAGAAGTGGTTCACCTTTTCCTGCCTGATCGATTCGAACACCAGGTCGGCGCGCACCTGCCGCAGACAGACGTTGGTGCCGACCGCGGCGGCGATGCTCCACGGGAAGCACCAGCCGTTGCAGTGAAACATCGGCAGGGTCCACAGATATACCGGGTGCCGGCCCATGTCCCACACCAGCACGTTGCTGATCGCGTTCAGATAAGCGCCGCGATGGTGGTAAACCACGCCCTTGGGGTTGCCGGTGGTGCCGGAGGTGTAGTTCAGGGTGATGGCCTGCCATTCGTCGGCGGGGGGCTGCCAGGCGAACGCCGGATCGCCCTCGGCCAGCAGCGTTTCATAGTCCAACGCCCCCAACTTCGCGCCGCCCGCGAACTGTGGATCATCCACATCGATCACCAACGGTTGCTTCCCGCTCTGGATCAGCCGCAGCGCCCGGCTGATGGTTTCGGAGAACTCCCGGTCGGTGAACAGGATCTTGGCTTCGCCGTGCTGGAGCATGAACGCGATGGTTTCGGCGTCCAGCCGGATGTTCAGGGTGTTCAGCACGGCCCCGGTCATCGGAATCCCGAAGTGCAGCTCGAACATTTCCGGGATGTTGGGCAGCATGGCGGCCACCGTGTCGCCCAGGCCGATGCCGCGCTGGCGCAGCGCCGAGGCCAGGCGCCGACAGCGGGCGTAGGTCTCCGCCCAGTCGCGGCGGATCGGACCATGCACCACGGCGGTATGTCGTGGATAAACCGAAGCGGCGCGCTCGATAAAGGTCAGCGGGGTCAGCGGCACGAAATTGGCCGCGTTCCGGTCCAGACCCATCTCATAGGGATTGTGCGTGGCGCTCATGGGGTGTAGTCCTCGTTGGTTTTACGTGAGATGCCAATGCGGGTTGTGCGGTCGCGTGGCCGGTTCAACAACCTTTCCAGGTCGGCTGGCGCTTGGCCATGAAAGCGTCGATGCCTTCGCGGGCGTCTTCGCTATCCATGTTGCAGGCCATGGCTTCGCTGGCGCAGGCATAGGCTTCCTCCAAGCTGAGATCCAGTTGCCGGTAGAACAACGCCTTGCCCATCGTGATGGCCAGCGGCGACTTGCCGCAAATCGAATCCGCCAATCGCCAGACGGCGGCGTCCAGTTGATCCAGCGGCGCGACCCGGTTCACCAGCCCCTGACGCAAGGCGGTTTGCGCGTCGATAAACTCGCCGGTCAGCAACATCTCCAGCGCCTGCTTGCGACCCAGATTGCGGCTCAGCGCCACGCCGGGCGTCGAACAGAACAGGCCGACGTTGATGCCGGAGACCGCAAATCGAGCATTGTCGGATGCGACCGCCAGATCGCAGGCGGCGACCAGTTGGCAGCCGGCGGCGGTGGCGATGCCATGGATGCGGGCGATCGTCGGTTGCGGCAGGCGGTTGATGGCCAACATCACCTGGCCGCACTGGGCGAACAACGCCTGATGGAACGCTCGGTCGGCATGGGCGCGCATCTCCTTGAGATCGTGGCCGGCGCAGAAGGCCGGACCGGCTCCGGCGATCACGACCACCCGGACCGTTCGGTCGGTCGCGACGGCGTCCAGCGCGGCTTGCAGCGCCCCTAGCATGGCTTGCGACAGCGCGTTATATTGCTTCGGCCGGTTCAGCATCAGCGTGGCGACGCCGGCTTCGTCCTGACGTAGCACCAGGGTTTCCTCGGAATGAACGGTTGCGGTCATGGCAATCTTCCTCACAATGACGACAAAACAGGTTATTGGGATTCACCACGATGGCGGCGCGCCGCCTCAAGGCATGGGCGACGTCGCGATCGATACGGGTTTTATACTAGCCGACCGCTAGCGGACCCCATAGGAATTCTATCGTCCCTCCCTCCTGGCGCCATCCGCCCATGAACCAGACCGATGCCGGACTCGTCTATCTTGTGAATGACGATCCGATGCTCCGCGACGCGCTCCAGAGCCTGCTGGAATCCGTGGGTTTGCGGACCTTGGCATGCGCCGACGTCGATGAGCTGCTGGCGGCCTACCAACCCGATACGCTCGGTTGTCTGCTTTTGGACATCCGGATTCCGGGGCGCAACAACTTGAGCGTCCAACAGCGCCTGCGCGAGCACGAGATCGACGCGCCGGTCATCATCATCACCGGCCAGGGCGATGTCGCCATGGCGGTGACCGCCATGAAGCAGGGCGCGCTGGATTTTCTCGAAAAGCCCTTCAACGAACAGTTGTTGCTGGATTGCGTCCACCATGCCCTGGCCGAGTCTCGGGCGCGGCGGCGAACTCAGGCGCGGCGGCAGGAACTGCTCCGCCGCTTCAATACCCTGACCCCACGCGAGCAGGACGTGCTGCGCCGGGTCGCGGACGGCCTGTCCAACCGGGACATCGCCGAGGTATTGGATCTCAGCCACAAGACCGTGGAAGTCCATCGCGCCAAAGTCATGGAAAAGATGCGGGCCGACTCCCTGTCGCAATTGATCCGCATGGCCATGGCCATGGATATTCTCAAACTTTATGACGATCTGGATACCTGACCCAGCCGCGCGTCTGTCGAGAGGTGAAGCGTCATGTGTCTGATTTTGCTCGCCTATCGCGCCCATCCTGGCTACGAACTGGTCGTTGCGGCCAACCGCGACGAATTTTATGATCGGCCCACCGCCCCGCTGGCGTTTTGGGACGATGCGCCGGAGGTGTTGGCGGGACGCGATCTGAAGGCCGGCGGCACCTGGCTGGGCATCACTCGCACGGGCCGCTTTGCCGCCCTCACCAACTACCGCGATCCGGCCCAGGTGGCGCCGGATGCACCATCGCGGGGCCAGTTGGTCGGCGCGTGCCTGCGAGAGGCGGAATCAGCGCGCGCCGCTCTCGAACGACTGGCCGCGCAAGCGGACGTCTACAACGGCTTCAATCTGCTGCTGGGCGATGGTGAAGGAGTGTTTTACCACTCCAACCTGACCGGCGGGTATCGGGCGCTGGAACCAGGCGTGTACGGGTTGAGCAATCATCTGCTGGACACCGGCTGGCCCAAGCTGCGACGGGGCTTGGCGAAGTTGCGCCGGGCACTGGATCAGAGTCCTGATCCGGAACCGGATAAGTTGTTGCAACTACTGACCGATCGCACCCCCGCGCCCGACGCCGAACTCCCACAAACCGGTGTGCCTCTGGAATGGGAGCGCTGGCTGTCGCCGATGTTCATCGAGGCGCCGGGCTACGGAACCCGGTC
>DAIRDI010000107.1:0-1857 GCA_036796235.1 Candidatus Competibacteraceae bacterium
CCAGCACTGGCGGGTCTATCTGCCGGTCCTGCTGTTCTCGATCCTGGCGATGGTCCCGTTCGTGCTCCTCGCCGAAAAATACCGCCGGTTGAAACCGGTCTTTATCGGCGCGGTGCTGGCCTTGATGTTGGCTGAGTTCGGCTTGCTGCACCGGCATGATACGGTATGGGTGATCGCGGGGCTGCTGCTGCTCTTTTTCACGGCGTTTAACCTGCTGGAAGCCATGTTGCCCTCGCTGATCGCCAAACTGGCCCCGCCCGACGCCAAGGGCACGGCGCTGGGGGTCTATTCCAGCAGCCAGTTTCTCGGGGCGTTCGCCGGGGGCGTGCTGGGCGGCTGGCTGCACGGACGGTATGGTCTATCGGGCGTGTTCGCCTTCGCCGCGCTGGCGGCGCTGGCCTGGCTGCTGGTGGCCTGGACCATGCAGAATCCGCGTTATCTGAGCAGCTATCTGCTGAACGTGGGCGCGCTCGATGAGGTGGAAGCTCACTTGTTGTCCCGACGCTTGAGCGAGGTGCGCGGCGTGGCCGAAGCGGTGGTGATCGCCGCCGATGGCGTGGCCTACCTCAAGGTGGATCGGCGCGCGCTGGACGAGGCGGCGCTGCGCCAGTTCGCGGTGGCGGAGGGCTGAGTGGATTCACGAACGCTCCGCTGAAAATCGGCGTTCACCGCTTGCCGGTCAGCGCGGATCCACTCATAATAGCCAGACTAGCCAGATCGATCCGGAGACTCCCGTGACCAAGTGGCAATTGCAAGAGGCAAAAAACCGGCTCTCCGAAGTCGTGCGCAAGGCCCGGCAAGAAGGACCCCAGGTGATCACCCTCCACGGTCAGGAGGCGGCGGTGGTCATCGCCGTCGACGACTACCGTCGAATGACGCATCGCCCCCAGGACAGCCTCTTGGATTTCTTTCGCCATTCCCCCTTGGCGGGGATCGACCTGGATCTCACTCGCAACCCGGATCTGGGAAGGGACATCGAGCTGTGAGTTGGCTGCTGGATACCTGCGTTGTCTCCGAACTGGTCAAACCTGCCCCCAGCGCTGCGGTCGTCAATTGGATCAACACTCACCAAGAGAACACGCTTTATCTGAGTGTTCTCACCTTCGGCGAACTGGAAAAAGGTCTGGCCAAACTGCCGGATTCAGCGCGGCGGACCCGAATCCAGGACTGGGTTCGGTGCGATTTGGTCGATCGTTTCCGCGACCGGATACTGTCCATCGATTCAACCGTGGCGGCTCGCTGGGGCGCGCTCTCGGGCGCGGCGGAGGCGCGCGGCGAACCGCTTCCGGTCATCGACAGCCTGATCGCCGCCACCAGCCTGCACCACGATTTGACCGTGGTGACCCGCAATCTTAAGGACTTCAAACGGTGCGGCGCCCGCTGCGTCGATCCTTGGGAGACCGACTGAACCCGGTTCGCGGTGTGGAGCCGTACCTCCATATACCCATTGAAATTTCTTAATTTTTTGTAGGAGAAAAACACCATGGCCAGCGTCAACAAAGTCATTCTGATCGGCAACCTGGGCAAGGACCCGGAAGTGCGCTACATGCCCAGCGGCAAGGCGGTGGCCAACGTCACCCTGGCGACCAATGAGGTCTGGAAGGATCGCAACACCGGCGAGAAGCAGGAACGCACTGAATGGCACCGCGTCTCGTTCTTCAGCCCGCTGGCGGAAATCGTCGGCCAGTATCTGCGCAAGGGCTCGCCGGTCTACGTCGAAGGCCGCCTGCAAACCCGCAAGTGGCAGGCGCAAGACGGCCAGGATCGCTACACGACTGAAATCATCGCCAACGACATGAAGATGCTGGGCGGGCGTGGCGACGCCGGCGGCAGCGGCGGCAGCGTGCCGTTCGACTC
>DAIRDI010000107.1:1867-9619 GCA_036796235.1 Candidatus Competibacteraceae bacterium
CGGCGGCGACCAGGGCTCCCTCCGGCCCAGCGCCGACCCGGTCATCCTCGCAACCGCCGCCGGGACCGGACAACGGCTTTGATGACGATATTCCCTTCTGAGCGCATTCAACCCCGTCCCAACACCGCGCTGGCGTGCGCCAACATCCGCGCCAGCCACGGTTTCTTGCCGGTGAAGGTCACTTCGTACAGATCGGCGCCGGCGCTCATTGCCAACAGGTAATCGTCGCTGGTGCGCAATTCATCGGCCAGCCGACAATCCAGCGCCCGGGTTCCATACCAGTATTCGCCGGTCGCCACCGTGGGCAAATCCACCTGCGCGCGATGGGTCTTGACGAAATCCTTGAACAGCGCATGCGCCTCCTCGATTTCCGCCTGAAACTTCTGACGACTCTTGTCGGTGTTCTCGCCGAACACCGTCACCGTGCGCTTGTGCTCGCCGGCCATGAACTGCTCGTAATCGACGTCGTGCTTTTTGAGCAGCCGATTGAAATTCGGCAACTGGGCGATGACCCCGATCGAGCCGAGAATGGCGAACGGCGCGGCGATGATCCGGTCGGCGACGCAGGCCATCAGATAGCCGCCGCTGGCCGCCACCTTGTCCACCGCCACCGTCAGTTTGACCCGCCGGTCGCGAATCCGCAGCAGTTGCGCCGCCGCCAAGCCGTAAGCGTGAACCAAGCCGCCGGCGCTTTCCAAGCGGACTAATACTTCGTCCTCCGGTTGCGCGACGATCAACACCGCCGTCACCTCCTCACGCAGCGCGGCCACCGCCGAGGCGCGGAGGTCGCCGTGGAAATTCAGCACGAACACCCGGCGATGCGGGGTCTTGTCGTGCTGCTTGTCCTTGGCCTTTTGTTCCTTGCGGGCCTGCTTGAAAGCCTTCTTCGGTAAGGTCGCGGCCTTGAGCGTCAGGGCCATGTTTTCGTAATCGTGGTTCAGATGGCGGACATCCAGCCGCCCCCGACTCTCCGGGCGTTCGCCGTGCCGCGTCAGGGCCACGATGCCGCCCAGCAACGCCAGCGCGGCCACCACCAGGGTCGCGGCCTTAGCCAGAAACATCCCGTACTCACTGAGAAATTCCATCACGTTCTCCGTTGAAAATTGAAAAATTGCGTAAAACCCGAAGACGGCGGGTCATCGCCTAGCGCCCCCCGCCCGGCGATGCTATAGTTTTTCGCCTTCTTCTTGTTCAATACTCACCTCATGACGCGCAAGCTGCTGTACATCAAGACCCACGGTTGCCAGATGAACGACTACGACTCCGCCAAGATGGCGGCGGTCCTGCACGCGGCCCATGGTCTGGAGCGCACCGATGACCCCGAACAGGCCGACGTGCTGCTGCTCAACACCTGCTCGATCCGGGAAAAGGCCGAGGACAAGGTCTTCTCCCAACTGGGCGTCTGGAAGGCCCTGAAAACCCAGCGTCCCGGCCTGGTGATCGGCGTCGGCGGCTGCGTGGCCAGCCAGGAAGGCGCGACCCTGCGCGAGCGGGCGCCGCAGGTGGATCTGGTGTTCGGCCCGCAGACCCTGCACCGCCTGCCGGAGATGCTGACCCGCGTGTGGGCCGACCGGCGGCCCGTGGTGGATGTGTCCTTTCCGGAGATCGAAAAGTTCGACCGGCTCCCAGAACCGCGCGCCGAAGGCCCGACCGCCTTCGTCTCGATCATGGAAGGATGCAGCAAATACTGCACCTTCTGCGTGGTGCCCTACACCCGCGGCGAGGAAATCAGCCGGCCGTTCGCCGCCGTGCTGGCCGAGATCGCGGCGCTGGCGGCGCAGGGCGTGCGCGAAATCACCCTGCTCGGCCAGAACGTCAACGCCTATCGCGGACCGCTGGACGACGGCGACGACGCCGATCTGGCCCTGCTGATCGAACACGTCGCCGCGATTCCCGGCATCGACCGCATCCGCTACACCACCTCGCACCCGGTGGAATTCTCCGACCGGCTGATCGAGGTCTACGCCCGCGTGCCGCAGTTGGTCGGCCACCTGCACCTGCCGGTGCAAAGCGGCTCCGACCGCATCCTGGCCCTGATGAAGCGCGGCCACACCACCCTGGAATACAAAGCCAAGGTCCGCAAGCTGCGCGCCGTCCGTCCCGGCCTCAGCCTGTCTTCCGATTTCATCGTCGGCTTCCCCGGCGAAACCGACCAGGACTTCATGGCCACGCTGGCGCTGATCGACGACCTCGGTTTCGACCAGAGTTTCAGTTTTCTCTACAGCCCCCGGCCCGGCACGCCCGCCGCCAGCCTGCCCGACTCCACGCCGTCGGCGGTTAAGAAGGAGCGGCTGGCCCGCTTGCAGGCGCGCATCGAGGAGCAGGCGCGCGCCATCAGCCGGCGGATGGTCGGTACGACGCAGCGGGTGCTGGTGGACCGGCCGGCGCGCAAGGACGGCCGGCAACTGGCCGGTCGCACCGAGAACAACCGGGTGGTCAACTTCGATGGTCCGCGTGGCCTGATCGGTCATTTCGCCGATGTCGCCATCACTGAAGCCCTGCCTAATTCCCTGCGCGGTCGCCTGCTGGCCGGTTCGGCAACCCCCACCACCCTCCTAAAGCTCGCCGGTTGATGAGCGCCCCTCCCGGTCCCCTCTCGACCTTGCATCCGCCCACCTTTCAGGATCTGCTGCTGGAACCCGCCGACAACGAACGGCTGGGCAATCTATGCGGGCAACTGGACGAGCACCTGCGGCAGATCGAGCGCCGCCTGGGCGTGGAAATCAACAATCGCGGCCATCAGTTCCGGGTGATCGGCGAACCGGCGACGGTCGCGGTCGCGGTCGCGGTCCTGGAAGCCTTGTACCGGAGCACGGGCGAGGAAGCCCTGACCCCGGCGCGGGTGCATCTGTTCCTGCAGGAAGCCGGCGCCGATGCCCTGATCGAACTCGAACCGGAGACCGATGAGGTCGTCATCCGCACCCGGCGCGGGTTGATTCGGGGTCGCGGCCCCAACCAGCAGCGCTATCTGTGGAACATCCAGCATCACGATCTCAACTTCGGGGTCGGTCCCGCCGGCACCGGCAAAACCTATCTCGCGGTGGCCTGCGCGGTGGACGCGCTGGAGGCCAGCGCGGCGCGGCGGCTGATCCTGGTGCGGCCGGCGGTGGAAGCCGGCGAACGGCTGGGCTTTCTACCCGGCGACATGGCGCAGAAGATCGATCCCTATCTCCGCCCGCTCTACGACGCCCTGTACGAGATGCTGGGTTTCGAGCGGGTCGCCAAATTGATCGAACGCAACATCATCGAAGTCGCGCCGCTGGCCTTCATGCGCGGTCGGACCCTGAACGATTCCTTCATCATCCTCGACGAAGCCCAGAACACCACCGTTGAGCAGATGAAAATGTTCCTGACCCGGATCGGCTTCGGCTCGACGGCGGTGGTCACCGGCGATGTCACTCAGGTGGACCTGCCGCGCAACGTCCAGTCCGGCCTGCGCCAGGTGTTGCAGGTGCTCAAGGACGAGGAAGAGATCGGCATCACCTTTTTCAACGCCCGCGACGTGGTCCGGCATCCCCTGGTGCAACGGATCGTCAACGCCTACGCTCGCTACGAACAGGACAATCCCGCATGACCCTTGAACTGGATTTGCAAATCGCCCTGGACCTGCCGCGACTGCCGGCCGAGACCGACTTTCGGCGCTGGGCCGAGGCGGCGCTGGCCGGCGCGGACCACCGGCAAGACGCCGAACTGACCCTCCGCATCGTCAACGAGGCCGAAAGCGCCGCGCTCAACGAAACCTACCGCCACAAGCAGGGACCGACCAACGTATTGTCTTTTCCCTTCGAAGCCCCGCCGGAGGTCGACAGCACGCTGCTGGGCGATATCGTGATCTGCGCGCCGGTGGTGCTGCGCGAGGCCATCGTCCAAGGCAAATCCCCCGAGGCGCACTGGGCGCACCTGGTCGCGCATGGCGTTTTACACCTGCTGGGCTATGATCATGATGAAGCGCAGGCCGAGGCCATGGAATCCCTGGAAATCTGTATCCTGGCGGGACTCGGCTTCCCTGATCCCTATGGAGACCTCCCCGACCCATGAATGAAGAACGAGCCGAACCCAGCCATAAACCTTCCTGGCTGGAACGTTTGGGCCTCACCCTGGTAGGCGAACCCAAGGACCGGGACGCACTGATGGAGTTGCTGCGCGACGCCCAGCAACGGGCATTGCTGGACGCCGAGGCTCTGACCATGATGGAAGGAGTCATGCGGGTTTCGGAAACCCAGGTGCGCGATGTCATGATCCCCCGCGCCCAGATGGTGATGCTGGAGCACGACTGGAGTCTGGAGCGCCTCATCGCGGCCATCGTCGAGTCAGGCCATTCCCGGCTACCGGTCATCGGTGATAATCGGGATAACGTCATCGGCATTCTGATCGTCAAGGATCTGCTGGCTCACGCCTTCGACCGGCGCGAGGATTTCCAGCTCAACGCTTTGCTACGCCCGGCCCGGTTCATTCCCGAAAGCAAGCGCCTCAACGTCCTGCTCAAGGAGTTCCGCGGCAACCGCCTGCACATGGCCATCGTCGTGGATGAGTACGGCGGCGTGGCCGGACTGATCACCATCGAGGACGTGCTGGAGGAGATCGTCGGTGAAATCGACGACGAGCACGACATCGAGGACGACACCGCCAATATCCGCCCGCAGGGCGACGCCTTCCTCATCAAGGCGCTCACCCCGGTCGAGGAGTTCAACGCACGGTTTCAGGCAACATTCAGCGACGAGCGGGCCGACACCATCGGGGGACTGATGATGATGGAGTTGGGCCGGTTGCCCAAGGGTGGTGAGTCGGTGAACCTGGGCCGCTTTTGCTTGCGGGTGCTGCGCGCCGACAACCGGCGAATTCACCTGCTGGAAATGACGCTCGGCGAGGACCAGGAAGCAGCGCCGTCCGGCCATGGCTCGGAAGGCTGAGTCGGGCGTCCTGGCGGATTACCCGTTATTCCGCCGCTCTGGCATAATCGCCGGCCATTCGCGACCCACCGAGTGCAACCCATGGATTCGAACCAGTTCGTTCACTGGTTCCGGCAGGCCGGCCCCTACATCAACGCCCATCGCGGCAAAATCTTCGTCGTGCAGTTCGGCGGCGAAGCCGTCGAAGCCGAGCATTTTTCCAGCCTGATTCACGATCTCGCCCTGCTGCACGGCCTGGGCATCCGTCTGGTGCTGGTCCACGGCGCTCGAACCCAGATCGAGGCGCGACTGCGCGAAGCCGGCCGCGAGTGGCGCTACGTCAACGGCCTGCGCGTGACCGAGGCCGACGACCTCCGCTACGTCAAGCAGGCGGTGGGCCGAGTGCGCATCCGGGTCGAGGCCCGACTGTCGATGGGCCTGGCCAACTCGCCGATGCACGGCGCGCGCCTGCGGGTGGTGTCCGGCAACCTGGTCACCGCCCGGCCGCTGGGCGTGCGCGACGGGGTGGATTACGGCTTCACCGGCGAGGTGCGCAAGATCGACGACCGGGCCATCCGCCTCTGGCTGGAGCAGGACGCCATCGTCCTGCTGTCGCCGCTGGGCTATTCGCCGACCGGAGAGATTTTCAATCTCGGCGCCGAGGCTCTCGCCACCGCGACCGCCATGGCCCTGCGCGCCGACAAGCTGTTGATCCTGAGCGAAGGCCCCCCCTTGCGCGATCCGACCGGTCGGCCGGTCCGCGAACTCCACCCCGGCGACGCCGAACGACTGCTGGGCGAACCCCTCAGCCTGCCCGAGGAAACCGCGCAGCATCTCCATCAGGCGCTGCGCGCCTGCCAGGCCGGGGTACGCCGCGTGCATCTGCTCGAACGACGGACCGAGGGCGCGCTGCTGCTGGAACTGTTCACCCGCGACGGCGACGGCGCCCTGATCACCGGCGATCTTTACGAAGGGCTGCGTCCGGCCAGCATCGACGATGTCGGCGGCATCCTGGAACTGATTCAACCGCTGGAGGCCGATGGCGCCCTGGTCCGGCGCTCGCGCGAACGGCTGGAGATGGAGATCGAGCGCTTCAGCCTGCTGGAGCGCGACGGCACGATCATCGGCTGCGTGGCGCTCTACCCTTTCCCCGAGGAACGGCTGGGCGAATTGGCCTGCGTCGCCGTGCATCCGGACTACCGCAACAGCGGGCGCGCCGATGCGCTGCTGCGCTTTATCGAACGCCAGGCCCGGGACCAACGCCTGCAACGATTGTTCGTACTCACTACCCGCACCGCGCACTGGTTTCGCGAGCGCGGCTTCGAACCGGCCGAGGTCGGCGATCTGCCGGTGGCGAAACAGACGCTGTACAACTGGCAGCGCCGTTCCAAAGTGTTCATCAAAACCCTGTAAGCTGTTCGCATTGTTCTCCTGTCATCGTTCCCTTGTCGAGGAAGCCGTTCATGCCGACCGCCGCCACCCCGCTCCGCGTCATCCAGATCACCGACCTTCATCTCAAGACCCAGCCCGGCAGCCGGCTGTGGGGCGCGGACGTGGACGCCGGCCTGAACGCCGTGCTGGCGCACATCCGGGACCGTCGCCCCGCCGCCGATCTCGTGCTCGCCACCGGCGATCTGGTCGGCGACGACCCGGAGGCTTACCCGCGCCTGCGGCGATTGCTGGAATCGCTGGGCCTGCCGGTGTACTGCCTGCCGGGCAATCATGACTTCCCCGGCGTCATGGGGCGGATCCTGCGCGATGGGCTCGTGCGGTGGGAGCGCCAGTTCATCAGTGGGGCCTGGCAATTCGTGCTGCTGGATTCCAGCTTTCCCGGCACGCCCGACGGCCATCTGCCGCCCGGCGAACTGGCGTTGCTGGACACCGCCCTGGCCATCCATCCCGAACTGCACGCCCTGGTCTGCCTGCACCACAACCCGGTGCCGGTCCACAGCGCCTGGCTCGATACCATGATGGTCAGCAACGGCGAGGCGCTGTTTGCGGTTCTGGACCGCTATCCCCAAGTCCGGGCGGTAGTGTGGGGGCACATTCACAGCGAATTCGCCGCCCGGCGGGGCGATCTGCGCTTGCTGGCCACGCCCGCCACCTCCGTGCAGTTCAAGCTCGGCGCGCCCGGGCCGCAAGTGGACGAACAACCCCCCGGCTACCGCTGGTTCGAACTCTATCCGGACGGCGCGCTGCGCACCGGGGTGGAGCGGGTCGCGCTACCGGCCCGGCCCCACGGCTTGACCCGACGTGTTCCGGCGTGATTTCGCGGTTATAATTCCCTCATGAATATCAAAGACGATCTGGTTCGACACTACCACTGGCTGCGCCAGTACGGCCTCAACGACTCGCACAGCGGCAACGCCTCGGTGCGGAACGGCGATTCTTTCTGGATAACCCCCACCGGTTGCTGCGCCGACACCCTCAGCAGCGGCGAACTGATCGAGTGTCGTCTCGACGGCGCCATCGGTCAGGGCGCATCACTGGATGCCCGCCTGCATTTGGCGGTCTACCAGGCCAATCCCGAAACCCGTGCGGTCTTGCATAGCCACGGCCCCTACTCCGTGGCGATGACCATGGACAACGAGGAGTTCTTCCCGGCCGATTTCGAGGGTCAGTTGTACTTCAGTCGGGTTCCGGTTCTCACCATCCCCTACGATCAGTACGTGGCCCGCTCGCCGGGCCTGGTCGCCGAGGTGCTGATGGACTATCCCATCGCCGTGGTGCGCGGCCACGGCGTCTACGCCCGCGCCGACAGTCTCAACCTGGCCTACAAATGGACCTGCTCGCTGGAACTGTCGGCCAAGACCGCCTTCATCGCCCAGCAGGCGGGTAAAATTTGAGGGGATAGCCAATCCCC
>DAIRDI010000108.1:0-9565 GCA_036796235.1 Candidatus Competibacteraceae bacterium
TGATTCATGCTGATTTTTCTGGACGGGTATCGATCCTGGTGGTCAAGCGACCCGATATGTTCGGGCTCCGCAACCTCGGATTGATGCGGGTGCCGCCGGTCTTGGCGGTCCAGGGCGGCACTAGCGATTGCCGCAACCGACGCTTGCAGACCCTGTTTCAATTGGTGGGATACGGCGACCATGCCGGTTCGGGAATCCCGAAAATTTACCGCAACTGGACAAGCCAGCACTGGCGGCGCCCACTGCTTTACGAGTTGCCCGAACCGGAGCAGACGTTGATCGAACTGCGCATGACCAGCCTGGTTCCGGCTCCTGCCGTGGATGACGCGGCCCAGTCCCACCGGCTTCGCCGGCGATCAACCGGAAACCTCCGCCCCGGATGGTTCAAGCTCCAAGCAGGGGAGCTTAACCCCGGAGCTTGGCCGCTTAACCCCGGAGCTTGGCCGCTTAACCCCGGAGCTTGATCTTCCCCTGGTCATCGATGAAAGCCAATTGACCGCTGCCGAGCGAGCATCCTTGCAGCAAACGGCGAGTCTCGTCAGCCAGCGGGAACGGGTGAAACCCGAAATCATGCGAGAGGTTGTTATCGCACTGTGCGCGGGTCGTTTTCTTGGGCTGCGCTTGCTTGCCGAACTGCCGCACCGCAAGGATTTCGATAGTCTCCGCGAGCGAGTGTTGAATCTGCTGGTACGGGAAGGGGTACTGCGGCGCGCTTTCCCTCGCCCTAACGATCCGCGCCAAGCCTATACCAGCAGCCCGATCCAAGTTGCCGCCCATACGAAACCACCAAAATGAACAGCAGCGCCCTCATCCAGAAAGTCTGGAACTTCTGCCACACGCTGCGGGACGATGGGGTGGGCTACGGCGATTACCTGGAGCAGATCACCTGCCTGCTGTTCCTCAAGCTCGCCCATGAATATGTCACCGAACAAACTGACATCCTTGGACTGCCATCCAAGCAGCTCGGTGGACGCGGAAAGGTGAAGGGAGCATGAGCAAGCGAAAACCACCCGCGCCGCCCACTCTCGCACCAGAAGCCGCGCCGTTACTGGCCGATCTGCGTCGGTTGATCGAAGAAGCGCGCCGCTCGGCGGCGGTAGCGGTTAACGCCAGCCTGACGCTGATGTATTGGCGCATCGGCAGGCGCATCCGCGCCGAGGTGCTGGGCGGCGAGCGGGCGGGTTATGGGGAGGAAATTCTGCCGACACTGTCGGCAGAATTGGTACCGCGTTACGGGCGGGGCTTCAGCGCTCGCAACCTGTGGCGCATGATGCAATTTGCCGAAGCCTTCCCGGACGAGCAGATTGTTGCCACGCTGTTGAGAAAAATGAGTTGGAGCCATTTTCAGGAACTGCTGCCGCTCAAGCAGCCCTTGCAGCGCGAGTTTTACGCGGAGATGTGCCGCATCGAGGGATGGAGCGTGCGCACTCTGCGCGAGCGTATCGATTCCATGCTCTACGAACGCACGGCGCTATCCAAAAAGCCTGACGAACTGATCCGGCAGGAACTCGATACCTTGCGGCGGTCGGGCGACCTCGCACCCGCATTGGTGCTGAAAGACCCCTACGTTCTCGATTTTCTGGGCTTGAACGACCGCTACGTCGAGCGCGACTTGGAAGACGCCATCTTGCGCGAACTGGAAGGGTTTCTACTTGAACTGGGCGCGGGCTTCTCCTTCGTGGCTCGGCAAAAGCGCATCCAACTTGATGGCGATGATTTCTACATCGACCTGCTGTTCTACAACCGCTGCCTCAAACGGCTGGTGGTGGTCGAGCTGAAGCTGGGCCGTTTCAAGCACGCCTACAAGAGCCAGATGGAGTTGTACCTGCGCTGGCTGGATAAATACGAACGCCAGCCAGATGAGCTGTCGCCGCTGGGCATCATTCTGTGCGCGGAAAAGAACACCGAGCAAGTGGAACTGCTGGAACTGGATGCTTCGGGTATCCACGTCGCTGAATATCTAACCGTATTGCCACCGCGCGAGGTGCTGCACGAACGTTTGCACGCCGCCATCGAGTCCGCGCAGGCCCGCCTGCCACATCGGGAAGATGACGAATGAACAGCAGCAGCACCCTAAGTGCTGGCGCAGGAGATCATCGAGCATCTGGAAGCCGCGCTGGTCTCATTTCGGAAGGTTGCCGCCGGACTGGCCAGGCGCTGAGGAGCACCCGATGACCGATTACCTCGATATCTCGCTGATGATTTCCCCGGACCTGCCGCGCTGGCCCGGAAGTCCGGCCACCGAGTTGCGCCGCCGCCGCGACATGGCGCGGGGCGACGCCGTGAACGACAGTACGCTGTTCTGCGGCGTCCATACCGGGACGCATGTGGACGCGCCCCGGCATTTTCTGGCCGATGGCGCGGATGTGACGCAGCTACCGTTGGACGCGTTGATCGGGCCGGCGGTCGTGGTCGCGCTGCCTGACGTAGACGCCGTCACCGTCGATGACCTGGAAGCGCTGAACCTGCCTCCCGATACCCAGCGCCTGCTACTGCGCACTCGAAACTCCGAGGGCTGGAAACGGGGAGACCGCGAGTTTCACGCCGACTTCGTGGCCCTGACCGTCGATGCCGCGCGTTGGGTCGCGGCGCGGGGCATTCGGTTGATCGGCGTCGATTACCTGTCGGTGCAAATTTTTCGCGGCGATCCGCAAACTCATATCGCCCTGCTGGACGCCGGAGTCGTGATCGTGGAGGGTTTGAATCTGGCCGACGTCGCGCCGGGAACCTACGAACTGATCTGCTTGCCGCTCAAACTGGCCGGCGCTGAAGGCGCGCCAGCGCGGGCGGTGCTCCGAAAAAGGCCGGCTTGATAAAGAGCGGTTTGCGTCGGAGCGCGGACGTCAATTCCCCACCAGCAAGCGCCCGGCCATCAGCGCCACCACCAACAGGAACACCGGGCGAATGAACGGCGCCCCGTAGCGAATCGCGCTGTGGGCACCCAGGAACGCGCCGAGCATCAACAACCCGCCCATGCTCAATCCGACGGCATAGTCGATAGTACCCAACACCGCGAAGGTCAGCAGGGCGGTGAGGTTGCTGATGAAGTTCATGAACCGCGCCACGCCGGCGGCGGCGACCAGATCCAGCCGGAACCCTTTCAGCGCCACCGCCATCCAGAACGCGCCGGTGCCCGGACCGATGAACCCGTCGTAAAAACCGATCAGGCCACCGCTCAGACACTGGACGCCGCGCCGGGTGGTTTGCGCCGCCGCGACGTCCGACTGGGTCTCCGCCCCGGCGACCGCCTGGCGCGGCCAGGCCAGATACGCCGCCGCCAGTAGAATCGCCAGCGGCAACAGCGTCTTCAACACGCCCGCGCTCAGCAAATAAATCAGCACGGCTCCGACCAGCGCTCCGAAGCCGGTCGCGAAACTCATCGCCCACCACAGGGCCGGCTGGAACCGTCGCTGGCGAATGAACGTCAGCGAGGCGCTAAAGGTGCCGAAGGTGCCGATCAGCTTGTTGGTGCCGACCACCAGATGCGGTGGCATCCCAATGCTCATTAGCGCGGGCATGACCAACATCCCGCCGCCGCCGGCCACCGCATCGATAAAGCCGGCCGCCAGCGCGACTCCGCCCAGCAGCAGGAGGGTGGACAGGTCGAAAGCGAGTTCCATGATCGTGGTTGTTCGTCGCGTCGAGAGGGTGGGCGCCCTGGGAATTTTCACTGACCGAGCGACAATTTTGTTCTTCTCAGCCAGGGCGACCGGCTCGAAAGCTGACCACCCTGAACGCGCGCATGCGGAAACTGGGGATCGGGCGACCGAAGTGGGCCTCTTGGCGCGAAAAATGCTTAATTTCGGAGACGCCGTGCCCTCTGGAGACCGCCATGCTTCGCGTCACTCGTTATACCGAAAATCCCTGTTACACCCTTCTTAAAGTGGAAGGGCGGATCGCCGAGGATTGGGTCGGCGTATTAAAGAAGGCCATCGACGCCGAACTTCAGTCCCCGCCATCCGTGGAACTGGATTTTACGGACGTCGACTCTATCGATGCAGCCGGGGTCAGGATGTTACACGACACGTTTGGCGATAACCTGCCGATCGTCCATTGTCCGGAATGGGTCCGCACCCAACTCGACCAGAAGCCGGCGCGGGACTAGCAACGCAGTCCCTTCCAGCCCCCGCCATGGAAGGATTCCCCTCCTTCGCCGAGCGGGATTGACGCCGCGTCTCATGCGGGCGTTTTCTCGGCGCCGTCCAGCACCGAGGTCACCCGCGACACCCGATTGATGGGAAACCCGGCGCGCTCGGAGCGTTGCCGCAGGACTTCTTCATCCTGGGCGATATACACGCAGTACGTTTTGTCGTCGGTTACAAAACTGTACAACCACTGCACGTTGGTCGCCGGGTCGTTCACGACCTCGCGCGTTTTCTTCCCCATGGCTTGTAGTTCCTCGGCCGACAGGCTTCCCACCCCCACCATTTCACGCTCGATGACAAACTGGGGCATGTTCGCTCCTCCTCTCCACGGTCGTTGTTGGTAACCGCCGCAAGTATACCGTCTTACCACGGCGCGCGTTGCTTGGAACCCGCCAATCCCAAGTTCCATTATTTTGGAAGTTCCAAAATAGTGGAAGCCGGAATCGGCGGCGCTTCGCTCCCAAGTCGCGGGTCTGTTCAAAATTAATTTTATAAAACAATATATTAAAGAAGCGCATTGCAGCATTGCTCCTTGGCACATTGCTTGATATCACTCTACCGGAACCCACGGCGATCCAGCGCGGATCGCAAATGAGGTTTATCGCAACGAGCAGAGTGAGGAACCTCCCATGCGCTCCTATCAAGCCAAACCCACTTTCGTCTTTCTCTACACCGTTCTGGTGATCGGCGTCCTGCTGTTGTCGGGCGGTGCGGCCGAAACCGATCGCTCGCCCGACCCGGCTCCAAACGCCGGCCCGCCTGACCGCTCCCTAAGCCGTTCGAACGACCAGAGCCACAGCGCGCCCATCGGCGTTACCGCGGCGCTCGTCTTCTTGCGAAACCGGGACGCGTTCGTCGCTTGGCCAGCCGCGCCAACTCTGCTCGTGTCCATTCACCAACCTGAATAGCGCCCTGAAATCCTTCATCCAGAGGAATTTTCGATATGACCAACCACGCACTATCTCGCGGCAACGCCAAGGCTCGCCGCTTCACCCAAGGAGCCATGGCTGGGTTGCTGTGGCTATCGCTGAGCGGCGGCGCCCAGGCCATGCCGATGGTTTTCACCAACAGCGCCAGTTTTCTGGCCGCCTTGCCAGGGCCGGCGTCGGTGGTCGACTTCGATGCGGTGGACGCCGAGACGCTGATTCCAGAAGGCGCGGCGTTCGAAGGCATTACGTTTACAACCAACACTGGATTGGACTTGATCGTCTCGGACCACTTCGACACGACTTCCCCGCTCAACTATCTGGGAGTCGCGGATGATTTTTCCAATGAGTTTTTCTCCGGCCATGAGCTGACCTTTAGCTTCGCCCGCCGGGTTCAAGCCTTTGGTTTATCCATCATCGCCAGTCCGGGCGGCGCGTTCGCCGCCGATTTTCAACTGGTGGCCTCTAGTGGCAGCGCGTTCAACGTGGCGCCGCCCGAGCGGATTTTATCCGACGGTGGTGAGGTGTTCTTCCTGGGCGTCATCGACCCGACCGGCTTCGCCAGCGCCCAACTGATCAGCTTTGGCGATCCTGACGATCCATTTTTTGGCTTCAACGTCGACGACCTGACCACTGTCGATGTGCCAGAACCCGCCACTTTTGCCCTGGTCGGTCTCGGCCTGCTGGCGCTTTGTGGGAGGAAGGCTGCTTTCCGGACAGCCTCGAACTCTGTTTGACACTGCTGTTTCACCCAAACTCAAGAGCACTGGAGCAAAATCATGTATCAATTCCTGATGAAAACCAAAGCCCTGATGGGCGCGGCGATTCTGGCGCTCGCGCTCGGCATCAGCCTGCCGGCTGCGGCCGTCGTGTACACCGCCAGCAACGAAGCCTCGGGCAACCAGGTGATTGCGTTCGACATCGACAGTCGCGGCAATATCACGGAAATCGGCCGCTTCGACACCCAGGGCCTCGGTACGGGCGCCCCGCTCGGCAACCAGGGCGCACTCACGACCGACGCCAGCGACCGCTGGATGTTTGTCGTCAATCCCGGCGATGGCAGCTTGACCAGTTTCCGGCTGCAAGCAGCCGGGCTGGAATTTGTCAACCGCCTGCCTTCAGGCGGCTCTCGGCCCATCAGCGTCACGGTGTTCGGGACGCTGGTCTACGTGCTGAACGAAGGCGATGGCGTGAGCGCCGATCACAACCTGCGCTACGACAACATCAGCGGTTTCCGTTTCACCGGCGGCGGTATTCTGGTGCCGATTCCTGATTCCACCCGGATCATCGACAGCAAGCAACTGACTGCCCCGGCGCAGGTCGGTTTCAACAAATCCGGCACGGTGTTGCTGGTCACCGAAAAAGCAACCGATACCCTGACGACTTTCGTCATGCAGCAGGATGGCACGCCGGCGCTGACGCCGCTCAAACGCCCGTCGGCCGTGCCGACCCCCTTCGGCTTTGCTTTCGGCGACCGGGATTTCGTGTTCATCACCGAGGCCAACGGGGGTGGACCCGGCGTGACCGCTTCTTATCGCATCGATCGCGAGACCGGCGCGGTGTCGAATCTGGTCGATCTGATCCATCAGGGCAACGCCGCTTGTTGGACTGTATTGTCCAGCGACCAAACCATCGGCTATACGACCAATACCGCCGATGGCACCGTTTCCCTCTACCGGATCAACTTCAACGGCACGCTGGAGTATTTCTTCAACGCGCCCGTCGACATCCCCATCCGGACTGGAGCGGGCGTGCGCGATGCGATTCTGACGCAGAACAATCACTTCCTGGTCACCCTGAATAACGGGGACGGCCAAGTTCGCGGATTCTGGGTCAACCGTTCCGGCGCTATCGCGCCCCGGAGAACGGCTGCGGTTCCGACCAGCGCCACCGGCTTGATTGCCCGGTAAGCCTTTCGCGCCGGTTCCCAGGCATCACTGGCCAGTGGGCGGTTCCGAGCAAAACAGGGACCGCCCACCTTCGGCTTCAACGTGCAATCCGACCCCATTAACGGCTTAGCTGGAACTGATGTCTAGGCCAGCAACCGCCGTAGAAGGTCCTGATAAATCCGGCTCAACCGTTCCAGATCATCGACCGGGACCCGCTCGTCGATTTGATGGATCGTCGCGTTGAGCGGCCCCAATTCGATGACTTGGGCGCCGGTGGGCGCGATGAAGCGTCCGTCCGAAGTGCCGCCGCTGGTGGAGAGTTGCGGTTCCCGACCGGTTTCGGCGCGCACCGCTGCGACCGTCGCGGCGACCAGTTCGCCGGGCGGAGTGAAGAACGGCAGGCCCGACAGGCTCCATTCAAAATCGTATTGGAACACCTGGCCGGTTTTGATCTCTTCGTTGAGCAGGCCGGTTTCGACCAGCAGCCGGGTGCGCTCCTGGAGCTGCGCGACCGTCACCGCTGGTGAGAAACGGAAGTTGAATCGCAGGTCCAGTTCGCCGGGAATGACGTTGACCGCCCCGGTTCCGGCGTGGAGGTTGGAAATCTGGAACGAGGTGGGCGGGAAGTTTTCATGTCCCTGGTCCCAGACCTCGTCGACCAGGGCGGGCAGGATCATGCCGAGGACGTGGATGGGGTTCAGGGCCAGATGCGGATAGGCGACGTGACCCTGGGTGCCGCGCAGCGCCAGCCGGCCGTTCAGCGAGCCTCGCCGGCCGTTTTTGATGACATCCCCCAAGTGCGCGGTGCTGGACGGCTCGCCCACCAGGCACCAGCGGATTTTTTCGCCGCGCGCTTCCAACCGTTCCACGACCTTGACGGTGCCATCGACGGCCGCGCCTTCCTCGTCGCTGGTGATCAGGAAGGCGAGGGAGCCGCGTAATGGCGGGCCAGTGGCCAGGAAGCGCTCGCAAGCGGTGATCATGGCCGCGAGGCTGCCCTTCATGTCCGCCGCGCCGCGTCCGTACAGCCAGCCGTCGCGGATCTCCGGGACGAATGGGGGAGCGCGCCACTGGTCCAGGGGACCGGGCGGCACCACGTCGGTATGGCCGGCGAAGGCGAACAGCGGCTCGGCGTCGCCATATCGCGCCCAGAAGTTGTCCACCTCGCCGAATCGCAGCCGTTCTACCCGGAATCCGAGTTTCTCCAGCCGGGCGATCATGACCTCCTGGCAACCGACGTCCTCGGGGGTGATCGAGGGCCGGCGGATGAGTTCCAGGGCGAGTTCGAGAGTCGGTGACAGGGATGGAATCAAGGTTACTCCGTTCGGAAATCCGAGGCGCCGAAGGCGGACCAGCGCTTGTGTCCGGTTCGCGTCAGGGTCTTTAATGCATCAAGACGGTCTTGTTGCGAGAGTTCCGGGTAGTGGCGAGCATACTGTTCGACCGCGGCGAGCGCCAACTCTTCGCCGAGAATCGCTTCGAGCGTCACGCCGCAGAGTTGAAAGGCCGTGCTGGTCGGTTCCGCCCCGCGCGCCGTTTCCAGCAAATGCCCCACGGCGGGCATTCCGATCTTTGCCAGGGTCACCGCCGCTGGAAAGGAATACCAGTGGGGCTGGGTTTCGTTGGAACTGATGGATAAGGATCGATCCTTAACCGTGATGAGCCGCGTGAGGATCGGGACGGCCGCGTCCGCGCGCAGATCGCCCAGAAGCGCGAGCGCAAACCAAACCCGGCTTTTTTCTTCCACCCGCTGTCCGCTTTCGAGTGCTGTCCGCTGTTCCTCGAGGATATTGATCAGTTCCTGAATATCGGACTCGCGTTGCGCGCGATAGCGATCGACAATTTTTTCCAGCTCCACGTTGGGCGCATCGCGCAATGCGGAGAGCGTTGAGTGTTGAGCCATGGCTGGGGATACTCCGATTTGTAGGATTAACGCGATGGCGGCTGCAAACAGCATCATCGCAATGCAAATGTTATTGGCCGCCAGCTTAAATTGAATCGATTGAATGACCGGTTTTGATACGCTTGATGCCCTGACCGGCATCCATATTCGGAAATTCATTAGCGATACCTTAGAACCCACCGTTATCAGTCGCCTTATTGCTCCCGTCGTCCTTCCACTTGCCACTTTCCTTTTTAAGTTTGTAATGCACGCGCCAAGGGAAATAGTCAGAGATCAGATACCATTTGCCGTTGATTTCCAACCGGGCGAATTCCATGAAATGCAGCCGCCATTCCACCGTGTTGCCGTTTGCGCCGGCGGAGTGAAGGATTCCTCGGGAAGGCGTATCGATCCCCCAAAGCTTTCCGACATGTGGCGCGTTGTAAGGATCGTTATCCTCATCGCCCACGCCGGCGTCGTCGTTGCCCGCGACCAGCAAGTCTCTAAAGGAGATGGCGCCAGCGCCGCCCGGACGCCCGCCCGCGCCCGCATGAGGCGCTGAATCGAGGAGGTCGCCACCCATGGCCTATACCACATCCCATCGACTGCCGGTGTTGCTGGTGGACGACGAGCCGCCCTTGCTGCGCAGCGCCAGCGTGTTGCTGCGCGTCGGGAATCGCCGACGTGCTGACCCTGGAAGACAGCCGCGCGGTGTTGCCGCTG
>DAIRDI010000109.1:0-9516 GCA_036796235.1 Candidatus Competibacteraceae bacterium
GCGAGTTCTTCGGCTCCTCGCAGCTCTCGCAGTTCATGGACCAGACCAATCCGCTTTCGGAAATCACCCACAAGCGCCGGCTCTCGGCGCTGGGGCCGGGCGGCCTGACCCGCGAGCGCGCCGGTTTCGAGGTGCGCGATGTTCATGCCACCCATTACGGCCGCGTCTGCCCGATCGAGACCCCGGAAGGGCCGAACATCGGCCTGATCAACTCGCTGGCGATCTACGCCCGCACCAATCGCTACGGGTTTCTGGAAACTCCATATCGACGCGTGGCGGACGGCCGAGTGACCGACCAGATCGACTATCTTTCGGCGATTGAGGAAGGTCAATACGTCATCGCCCAAGCCAACGCCGCGCTCGACGAGACCGGCCGATTGACCGACGAACTGGTGTCCTGCCGCCACCAGAACGAATTTACCCTGGTCGCCCCGGACCGCGCCCAGTACATGGACATCTCGCCCAATCAGATCGTCTCGGTGGCGGCGGCGTTGATCCCGTTTCTGGAGCACGACGACGCCAACCGGGCGCTGATGGGGTCCAACATGCAGCGCCAGGCAGTGCCGACGCTGCGTGCGGAAAAGCCGCTGGTCGGCACCGGCATCGAGCGGATCGTGGCCCGCGATTCCGGGGTTTGCGTGATTGCCCGGCGCGGCGGCGTGGTGGACTCGGTGGATGCCGGGCGCATCGTGGTGCGGGTCAACGACACTGAAACCGAGGCCGGCGAACCTGGGGTGGACATCTACAACCTGACCAAGTACACCCGCTCCAATCAGAACACCTGCATCAACCAGCGCCCGCTGGTCCGGGTCGGCGACCGGGTGGCGCGCGGCGACGTGCTGGCCGATGGACCGTCCACCGACATGGGCGAACTGGCCTTGGGTCAGAACCTGCTGGTCGCCTTCATGCCGTGGAATGGTTACAACTTCGAGGATTCGATCCTGATCTCCGAACGGGTGGTCGAGGAAGACCGCTTCACCACCATCCACATTGAGGAGCTGTCCTGCGTCGCCCGCGACACCAAGCTGGGGCCGGAAGAGATCACCGCCGACATTCCCAACGTCGGCGAAAGCGCGCTGGCCCGGCTGGATGAGGCCGGCATCGTCCACATCGGCGCCGAGGTCAAGGCTGGCGACATCCTGGTCGGCAAAGTGACCCCCAAAGGTGAAACCCAACTGACCCCGGAGGAAAAACTGTTGCGGGCGATCTTTGGCGAGAAAGCTTCCGATGTGAAGGATACCTCGCTGCGCGTCCCCTCCGGCATGGACGGCACGGTCATCGACATCCGGGTGTTCACCCGCGACGGCGTGGAGAAGGATTCCCGCGCCCGGCAAATCGAGGAGACGGAACTCAGACGCATCCGCAAGGACCTGAACGACCAACTCCGCATCCTGGAGGACGATCTCTATCAGCGCCTGGAACGCATGATGGTCGGCGTTCCGGCCGACGGGGGTCCCAACGGCCTGCGGGGTGGCGAAGCCATCACGGTGGAGTACCTGAATGCCCTACCGCGCGCGCGCTGGTTTGAAATCCGGATGCACGCCGACGATCTCAACGAGCAATTGGAAAAAACCCAACGGCAGCTCGACCAGCAACGCAAGGATTTTGACAAGAAGTTCGAGGAAAAGCGCCGCAAGCTGACCCAGGGCGACGATCTCGCGCCCGGCGTACTGAAGATGGTCAAGGTCTACCTGGCGGTCAAGCGTCGCGTCCAGCCGGGCGACAAGATGGCGGGCCGCCACGGCAACAAGGGCGTGGTGTCGATGATCGTGCCGCAGGAGGACATGCCTTATCTGGAGGACGGCACGCCGGTCGATATCGTGCTGAATCCGCTGGGGGTTCCCTCGCGGATGAATGTCGGCCAAGTCCTGGAAACCCACTTGGGCTGGGCGGCCAAGGGGCTGGGCCTCAAGCTGGGCCGGTTGCTGGACGCCCAGGCGCAGGTCCCCGAGTTGCGCGCGATGCTCGACCGCATTTACAACGAGGTCGGCGAACGAACCGTGGATCTGGCGCAGTTCGATGACAATGAACTGCTCGCCCTATGCCGCAACCTGCGCGAAGGCGTCCCCATCGCCACCCCGGTGTTCGACGGCGCCACCGAGCAGGAAATGCGGGAGTTGCTGCGGCTGGCCGGCTTGTCGGAAACCGGCCAGAGCACCCTGTTCGACGGGCGTACCGGCGAGCCATTCGACCGACCGGTCACGGTCGGCTACATGTACATGCTCAAGCTGAACCATCTCGTGGACGACAAGATGCATGCCCGCTCCACGGGTCCGTATAGCTTGGTGACCCAGCAACCGCTGGGCGGTAAGGCGCAGTTCGGCGGCCAGCGCTTCGGCGAAATGGAAGTGTGGGCCCTGGAAGCCTACGGCGCTTCCTACACCTTGCAGGAAATGTTGACTGTCAAGTCGGACGACGTGAACGGGCGCACCAAGTTCTACAAGAACATCGTCGATGGCAATCATCGCATGGAAGCGGGCATGCCTGAATCGTTCAACGTCCTGGTTAAGGAGATCCGTTCGCTGAGCATCAACATCGAACTGGAAAACGATCTGGCGTCGCCGGCGCGCCCTGAATGAGGCGGCCCGGCGCGTCCGCCGCCCGCCGTGGCGGGACAACGCAATTCCGTGGGTGAGAAATGATGAGAGATCTGCTGAACCCGTTCAAGCCGTTTGAAGAGGTCGAGGATTTCGACGCCATCCGCATCGGTCTGGCCTCGCCGGAGATGATCCGCGCCTGGAGTTGCGGTGAGGTGAAGAAACCCGAGACCATTAACTACCGGACTTTCAAGCCGGAGCGCGATGGGCTGTTCTGCGCCAAGATCTTCGGGCCGATCAAGGACTACGAGTGTCTGTGTGGCAAGTACAAGCGACTCAAGCATCGAGGCGTGATCTGCGAGAAGTGCGGGGTGGAAGTCACCTTGGCCAAGGTGCGTCGCGAGCGGATGGGGCACATCGAGTTGGCCTCCCCGGTGGCGCACATCTGGTTTCTGAAATCGCTGCCCTCGCGGATCGGTCTGCTGTTGGATATGACCCTGCGCGACATCGAGCGCGTGTTGTACTTCGAATCCTACATGATCATCGATCCCGGCATGACCCCGCTGGAACGCGGGAAGTTGTTGACCGACGAGGCTTACCTGGAAGCGGTCGAGCAACACGGCGATGAGTTCGACGCCCGCATGGGCGCCGAATCGATCCGCGAGCTGCTGCGCGGACTGGACCTGAAGCAGTTGGTCGTTCAGTTGCGCCAGGAAATCCTGGAATGCGGTTCCGAGACCAAGCTCAAGCGGCTATCCAAGCGGCTGAAACTGGTGGAGTCGTTCCTGAACTCCGGCAACCGGCCGGAGTGGATGGTGCTGACCGTGCTGCCGGTGTTGCCGCCCGACCTGCGGCCGCTGGTGCCGCTGGACGGTGGCCGGTTCGCGACGTCCGACCTCAATGATTTGTACCGGCGCGTCATCAACCGCAACAACCGCCTCAAGCGTCTGCTGGACCTGAGCGCTCCGGACATCATCGTCCGCAACGAGAAACGGATGTTGCAGGAGGCCGTGGATTCACTGCTGGACAACGGCCGACGCGGGCGGGCCATCACCGGCAGCAACAAGCGGCCGCTGAAGTCGCTGGCCGACATGATCAAGGGCAAGCAGGGCCGCTTCCGGCAGAACCTGCTCGGCAAGCGGGTGGACTACTCCGGCCGGTCGGTGATCGTGGTCGGCCCCACCCTGCGCCTGCACCAGTGCGGCCTGCCCAAGAAGATGGCGCTGGAGCTGTTCAAGCCGTTCATCTTCAGCCGGCTGCAATTCAAGGGTCTGTCCACCACCATCAAGGCCGCCAAGAAAATGGTGGAGCGGGAAGAGCCGGAGGTGTGGGATATCCTGGAAGAAGTGATCCGCGAGCATCCGGTGCTGCTCAACCGCGCGCCGACCCTGCATCGGCTCGGCATCCAGGCCTTCGAACCGGTGTTGATCGAGGGCAAGGCGATCCAATTGCACCCGTTGGTCTGCACGGCCTTCAACGCCGACTTCGACGGCGATCAGATGGCGGTGCATGTGCCCCTGTCGATCGAGGCGCAACTGGAAGCCCGGGCGCTGATGATGTCCACCAACAACATCCTCAGCCCGGCCAACGGCGAGCCGATCATCGTCCCTTCCCAGGACGTGGTGCTGGGTCTGTACTACCTGACCCGCGAGCGGATCAACGCCAAGGGCGAGGGCATCGTTTTCGCCGACGTGCGGGAAGTCCATCGCGCCTACGAAAACCGGAACGTGGAACTGCACGCCCGCATCACGGTGCGCCTGCCGGGCGAAGAGCCCGACGAGGCGGGCCAGGCCCGAACCGCGCCGCGCCGGGTTCAGACCACCGTCGGCCGGGTGTTGCTGTTCGACATCCTGCCGTCGGGTCTACCCTTCGAAATGGTCAACCAAGCCCTGAATAAGAAGTCCATTTCCCGGCTGATCAACGAGTGTTACCGGCGGCTGGGCCTGAAGGACACCGTCATCTTCGCCGACCAGTTGATGTACACCGGGTTTCATTACGCCACCCGCTCGGGTTCCTCGATCGGCTTCGAGGATTTCCAGATTCCCGCCCGAAAAGTCGAATTACTGGAGAAAGCCGAACAGGAAGTCAAGGAAATCGACGACCAATACATCTCCGGGCTGGTGACCAAGGGCGAGCGTTATAACAAGGTGGTGGACATCTGGTCGCGCACCAACGATCAGGTGGCCAAAGCCATGATGGATCACTTGGGCAGCGAACTCGTGCGCGACCGCGACGGACAAGAGGTCCGGCAGACCTCGTTCAACGCCGTGTTCATGATGGCCGATTCCGGCGCTCGCGGCTCGGCGGCGCAAATTCGCCAGTTGGCTGGGATGCGCGGGTTGATGGCCAAGCCGTCCGGCGAGATCATCGAAACCCCGATCAAGGCCAACTTCCGCGAAGGGCTGAGCGTGCTGGAGTATTTCATCTCCACCCACGGCGCCCGCAAGGGTTTGGCCGACACCGCCCTTAAGACCGCCAACTCCGGCTATCTGACCCGCCGGTTGGTGGACGTGGCCCAGGATCTGGTGGTCACCGAACCCGATTGCGGCACCGAGCAGGGCGTATGGATGACGCCGGTGGTCGAGGAAGGCGACATCAAAGAACCGCTGCGCGACCGGGTGCTAGGTCGGACGGTGGCCCGCGACGTGTTCGTGCCCGGAAGCGACGAGATCGCCATTCCCGCCGGAACCCTGCTGGACGAGCACTGGGTAACCCAACTGGACGAACTACACATCGACCAGATTCTGGTGCGTTCGGCCATCACCTGCCAAACCCGCTACGGGGTATGCGCGGCCTGCTATGGCCGCGACCTGGCGCGCGGCCACCGGGTCAACGGCGGCGAGGCGGTCGGCGTCATCGCCGCGCAATCCATCGGCGAGCCCGGCACCCAACTGACCATGCGCACCTTCCACATCGGTGGCGCGGCCTCCCGAACCACCGTGACCAACAGCGTACAAATCAAAGCCCGAGGCAAAGTGCGCCTGCACAAAATGAAGGTGGTGAAACGCCAGAACCGCCAAGACGGCCATCCGGATCATCTGGTGGCGGTTTCGCGCTCGGGGGAGATTACCCTGGTGGACGAGCAGGGCCGCGAGCGGGAGCGGTACAAGGTCCCCTACGGCGCGGAGCTGACGGTCGACGACTATAGCCCGGTCGAAGCGGGGCAGGTGATCGCCCGGTGGGATCCGTACACGCACCCGATCGTGACCGAGGTGGCCGGTTTCGTGCGGTTCGCCGAATTCGAGGAAGGCATCACCGTCCAGCGCCACGCCGACGAGATCACCGGTCTGACCAGCCTGGTGGTCATGGACCCCAAGCAGCGCGGCGCCCTGGGTAAGGACAAGCGCCCGTTGGTCCGGCTGATGGACCAACACGGCAACGACCTGTTTATCCCTGGCACCAGCACCCTGGCGCAATACCCGCTGCCGACCGGAGCCATCGTTAACCTGGCCGACGGCGCCGAAGTCGCGGTCGGCGACGTCATCGCCCGCATCCCACAGGAGTCCTCCAAAACCCGCGACATCACCGGTGGTCTGCCGCGAGTGGCGGATTTGTTCGAGGCGCGCAAACCCAAAGAGCAGGCCATCCTCGCCGAGAAATCCGGCATCATCGAGTTCGGCAAGGAAACCAAGGGCAAACAGCGCCTGGTGATTCGCGACAAGGGCGGCGACATCCTCTATGAGGAACTGATTCCCAAGTGGCGGCATGTCGGCGTCTTCGATGGAGAACATGTCGAACAGGGCGAAATGATCGCCGACGGCGAACCGAATCCGCACGATATCCTGCGGTTGCTCGGCGTACAGGAACTGGCCGCCTATCTGGTCAAGGAAATTCAGGACGTCTACCGGGTGCAGGGCGTGAAGATCAACGACAAGCACATCGAGGTGATCATCCGCCAGATGTTGCGCAAGGTGGAGATTCTCGATCCGGGCGAAACCTCGTTCATCAAGGGCGAACAGGTCGAACGGACGCGGGTGCTGGAAGAAAACGACCGGATTCAGAGTGAAAACCGAGCTCCGGCGCACTGGCAACCGATCCTGCTCGGCATCACCAAGGCCTCGCTGGCCACCGAATCGTTCATTTCCGCCGCCTCGTTCCAGGAGACCACCCGAGTGCTGACCGAAGCCGCGGTACGCGGTTTGCGCGACGACTTGCGCGGGTTGAAGGAGAACGTCATCGTCGGCAGATTGATTCCAGCGGGGACCGGGCTGGCCTATCACCTGCTGCGGCGGCAGGACTGGGTGCCGAGCCGGCTGGCCACGGGCGGCGGACACTTGTTCGACAGCAGTGACTCCGAGATCAAGGTCACGGCAGAGGACAAGAACGAAAGCGACGAGCCAGGATCGGAAGAAAAAGACGTGACGGCCTAACTACAACCTCCGGGTAGTATCGTGACAAGGCGGGGAACGCGCGGCGAACCCCGCCTTTTTCTTGGTGGTCCTATCCGCACCCTCCACGCTTCGGGCGATCCCCGTTTTCCCCGGCCTAGCAAACGCCATGACCGTCCTGTTGGAAACCCGTGACTTAATCAAACGCTTTCGCGGCGTACACGCCGTGAACGGCCTCGACCTCGCCATCTCGGCCGGCCGTTGCTTTGGCCTGCTCGGTCCGAACGGCGCTGGCAAGACCACCACGGTCGAGATCCTGGAAGGCATTCAGGAACCCACGAGCGGGACCATCCGGTACCGAGGCGAACCCCTCAGCCGCCGGTTCCGCCAGGATATCGGCATCATGTTCCAGTCCACGGCCTTGCAGGATCACGTCACCGGCCGCGAGAACCTGCGGATGTTCGCCAGCTTCTATCGCCGCAACCTGCCCCTGGACGAGCTGGTCGCGGCCTGCGCCCTGGGGGATTTCCTGGACCGCGACACCCGTAAACTGTCCGGCGGCCAACGACAGCGGCTGCTGCTGGCCATCGCCCTGGTCAACGACCCGGAGCTGCTGTTCCTGGACGAACCGACCACCGGTCTCGACCCGCAGGCGCGACGCAATTTCTGGGAACTGATTCACCGGATCAAGGCGCGCGGCAAGACCATCCTGCTGACCACGCACTACATGGAGGAGGCATATCACCTGTGCGACGAGATCGCCATCATGGACCACGGGCGAATCATCGCCCAAGGCACGCCGCGCGACTTGCTGGCGGCGCATTTCGATGACGTGGTATTGCAATTGCCCCTGACCGATTTCCCTGACCCCCCTCCTCCACTGGCGCATCCGATGATGATCCACCGGGACACGGTGGAGATTCTCACCCAGGATGTCGGCGCCACCGTCCAGGAACTGCTGGCGCATCACATCCCGTTGGCGCGGTTGCTCATCCGCCCGCGCACTCTGGAAGACTTGTTTCTGGAACTGACCGGTCGGGAGTTGCGGAAATGACTCTCCGGCGTTTCTGGGCGGTTTTCCTCTGTCGCAATTCGGAGTTTCTGCGCGACCGATCCACGCTGACCTGGAACCTGTTGTTTCCGATTGCCCTGATCGCCGGGTTCGCTATCGCTTTTTCCGGAGCGGGGTTGAGCCTGTACAAAGTGGGGGTGCTGGGCGGAGTCGAGGACATCAAGAACATGGAGGGCGGCGCTTTTTTTCAAACTCGCCACGTCCAGTTCATCCCGGCCGCCGATCTGGCCGCGAGCCTGATCAAGGTCGAGCGCCACCAACTCGACATGCTGGTCGATCCCGCCGGGCGGCGGTACTGGATCAACCAGGAATCATCGAAGGGCTATCTGCTGGAGCGCGTGTTGCGCGGCGCGGATGCCCAAACCGATTTCCAAAAACAAACAGTTTCCGGCCAAGTCATCCGCTACGTGGATTGGGTGGCGCCGGGGATTCTGGCGATGAACATGATGTTCAGTTGCCTGTTCGGAGTCGGTTACGTGATCGTCCGCTACCGGAAGACCGGGATGTTGAAACGGCTGAAGGCCACTCCGCTGACCCCGCTGGAATTTCTATCCGCCCAAGTCCTCTCGCGACTGTGGTTGATTCTGGCCACCACCGCGGTGGTGTTCGCCGGCGCCCACGTCTTCCTCGGCTTCCCGATGCACGGCTCCTACTTCGATCTCTTTCTGGTGTTCGCGATCGGGGCGATCAGTCTGATCAGCCTCGGCCTCATCGTCGCCGCCCGCGTCGCCAGCGAGGAACTGGCCGCCGGCCTACTCAACGCCCTCAGTTGGCCGATGACTTTTTTATCGGGCGTCTGGTTCTCGCTGGAAGGCGTCCCTCCCTGGTTGCAACAACTCGCGCAACTGGCGCCGCTGACCCATATCATCGACGCCGCGCGCGCCATCATGATCGACGGCGCCGGTCTGGCGGCGATCTCCGGGCATCTACTGGCGCTGACCGCCATGAGCGTCGCTTTCATGATGGTGGGCGCGTGGCTGTTTCGCTGGGAGTGAGACCGCTCGGCGGCAACCCGCACTCTCACCTATACTTAATAGGGTCATTATCCTCCGTGAGGTACTTACCATGACCCAATCCAATCCAAAAGCCACCCCCGACGCCAAAGCCGCCGATCTCAACAAGCTGGCCCAGAATTTTTCCAAGATCATCGAACAAAGCCAGCGCGTGTTGCAGGAATACCTGAAACGCCAGGAGCGCGGTGACCGGATGTCCCTGGTCGATCCCGCCGTCGTCGGCAAATCCTTCCAGGAACTGTTGGATAATCTCCTGAAAAACCCCGATAAGCTCATTCAGGCTCAGGTCGAGTTCTGGAAGAACTACCTCGACCTCTGGCAGGCTGCGTCCAAACGGATGCTGGGGCAGGAAGTCGAACCGATTATCCAGCCGTCGCCGGGCGACAAGCGTTTCAAGGACGAGCAGTGGGCGGAAAACGCGGTGTTCGATTTCATCAAGCAATCCTACCTGCTCTCCGCCGACAGCCTGCAAGGTCTGGTTCGCAATGTTGAGGGACTGGACGACAAAACCGCCCGCAAGGTGCAGTTCTACACCCGCCAATTCGTGGATGCGATGGCGCCCACCA
>DAIRDI010000110.1:0-9500 GCA_036796235.1 Candidatus Competibacteraceae bacterium
GCGCGCGGGCGTTGCCGGAAACGGTGTTGCTCGATTTAGTGGAAACGATTCTGGTCTACAAGTTACCGACGATGAGTCGGGAGGAGGTACGGCGGATGTTGGAATTACCCGATGTCGATTTGAAGCAGACCCGGTTTTATCAGGAGGTCTTCGCCGAAGGTGAGACCGAGGGCGAAGCCAGGCTATTGCGGAAACAACTGATTCGCCGCTTCGGGCCGCTGCCGGGGTGGGCGGCGGCGAAGCTGGCGGGCGCGGAGCCGGCGCAACTGGAAGTGTGGGGAGAGCGGGTGTTGGAAGCGGCGACGCTGGAGGCGGTGTTCGCCGAGGGGTGAGGCGGGCCTTGGCCTCGGGGGGTGGGATTGCCCGGAACCCGATGATTTCCGGTCGAGCAGGGCGGCGCGCAGGATGGCGTTCAGGCGGCGCCGATCGCCCCGGCCTTGGCTTTTGCGCCATTCCATGCCGAACCTGAACCGGGAGCGGGGCGAGGTGGCGATGGTGATGGGCGCCTGCTTGTGGACTCCCAAAATACTGTGGGAGGAACTGGGCGGATTCCCGGAATGGTTTGGGTCGATTGGCGAGGACCTGTACCTGTGCTGCCGGGCGCGACTGGCGGGGTATCCGGTACGGGCATTGGGCGGGTCGGGGTTTCGGCATCAAGTGGGGAGGAGTTTTGGCGGCGGCAAGGTGGCGGCGGGGCGGCTGGCGACCACGTATCGCCGCCGCGCGCTGTCCGAACGGAACAAGACCTTCGTCATGATCGTCTGCCAGCCCGCGTTGTTGTTGGCCGTGCTGCTGCCTCTGCATCTGTTCCTGATTCACCTGGAAGGCTTGCTGGTTGCGGTGATGAAGCGGGACGGCGTGCTCTGGCGCGAAATCTATGCGCCGCTGTTGCCACGGCTCTGGATCGAACGGGGGCGGTTGCGGGCGGAGCGATCCACCATTCAAGCCACCCGGACCATCGCGCTTGTAGACTGGCTTGGGCCTTTCCGATGGCTGCCGTGGAAACTGCGCATGCTGTTTCGGCATGGCCTGCCGGAGGTGAAAGACCGATCGAGTTGAGCTCGACTCCGCGCGGCGGGGCATGAATATTATGCTTGATATCTCGGTGACTGTGACCGAAAATTCAAGCATGAATAGAGACCGGTTCCTGTCGAGCATTGCCGCCCGGTTCGAGATCCAGCCGGTGGTCGCCCTGCTTGGCCCGCGCCAGTGCGGCAAGACCACGCTGGCGCGCATGTACGCCGACCGCCTGCCGGATGTCCCGGTAACCCGTTTCGATCTCGAGGATCCGACCGATCTGGCCGCGTTCGCCGAGCCCAAGCTGGTCCTCGAAGGCCTGCGCGGGTTGGTCATCATCGACGAGATTCAGCGCGTGCCGGAGCTGTTCCCGGTGCTGAGGGTTCTCGTCGACCGCCCTGGCAATCCAGCGCGTTTCCTGATCCTCGGCAGCGCCTCGCGCGACCTGATCCGGCAGTCATCCGAAACGCTGGCTGGACGGATCGGCCACATCGAGCTGACGCCGCTTCAGCTCCAGGAAACCGGCGCCTCGGCGATGGAGCGGTTGTGGGTCCGGGGTGGTTTTCCGCCTTCATTACTGGCGGCCAGCGAAAGTGCCAGCCAGCAGTGGCGCAAGGACTACGTCGCTACCTTTCTCGACCGCGACCTACCGGCGCTGGGCATCGGCATCCCGCCCCAGTCCATGCGCCGCTTCTGGATGATGCTGGCGCACTATCACGGCCAGTTGCTCAACTTCTCCGAGTTGGGCCGCTCGTTCGGCGCGGCGGACACCACGGTGCGGGGCTATCTGGAGATCCTGGAGGCCACCTTCATGTTGCGCCTGCTGCGTCCGTGGCATGAGAATGTCGGCAAGCGGCAGGTCAAGTCGCCCAAGCTGTTCTTTCGCGATTCCGGACTGCTGCATACGCTGCTCGGGATCGGTGACCGCGATGCCCTGCTGCACCACCCCAAGCTTGGAGGCTCCTGGGAGGGCTTCGCTCTGGAAGAGACGATCCGCACTCTCGGCGCGGACGTGGAGGAAGTCTGGTTCTGGGCGACCCACGCCGGTGCCGAACTCGACCTGTTGGTGACCGCTGACGGCCGGCGGGTCGGTTTCGAGATCAAATATACGGCCAGTCCCCGCCTGACGAAGTCGATGCGGGCGGCCATCGATACCCTGAAGCTCGACCGGCTCGTCGTGATCTATCCGGGGGACCGCGGATTTCAGCTTGCCGGGCAAATCGGGGCGATCGGCTTGGCCGACCTGGTGCGGACAGGGTTGGCGCTCTGAAGATGGGTTGTTGACATGCCCCTCGTCGTCACCGTCCATAGCGCCAAAGACGGCGGCGATCCGATCGCGGCCTGCTGCATCGAATCCCAGGAGATGGGGGACGGGCGGAAGTGGTTGGACTGGGTCGAGACGATTCTGGTGTATAAGTTGCCTCGATTGAGCCGTGAGGAGAGCCAGACCATGCTGGGCTTGTGCGCTGTGGAGTTGAAACAGACCCGGTTTTATCAAGAGGTGTTCGCCGAGGGGCGGACCGAGGGTCGGACCGAGGGCCGGGCCGAGGGCCGGGTGGAAGGTTTGGTGTGGGGCGAGACGCGGGTGCTGAAGTGCCTGTTGATTCGCCGTTTTGGGCCATTGCCGGGGTGGGCGGCGGCGAAACTGGCGGCCGCGGAGCCGGCGCGGTTGGAAGTCTGGGGAGAGCGGGTGTTGGAAGCGGCGACGCTGGAGGCGGTGTTGGCCGAGGGGTGAGGCGGGCCTTGGGGGGCGGGATTGCCCGGAAGTCTAGGATTTCTGGTCGAGCATGGCGGCGCGCAGAATCGCGTTCAGGCGGCGCTGATAGCCCTGGCCTTGGCTTTTGAGCCATTCCAGCACGTCGGCGTCGATCCGCACGGTCAGTTGCTTTTTGACCGGTCGGTAGAACTGGCCGCGCCGCGCGCCCTGCCAGTCTGGCGCGGTCGTGGCCGGTAAATCGGAAAAGTCGATGTCGTTCTCCGGTTTGGCGGCCAGCGCCGCCAGTTCCTTGCGGATCGATTCAGGGACCTCGTTCATAGATTTTCCTCTCCAGCCGGGTGGCGCGTCGCGCCGAAATGATGCGAATGTGTTCCTGGCCACTGGCCGTCTCGCGCCAGGTATGGGCCACCAGCAGCAAAGCGACACCGCCAGCCATTCCAATAGTTTGCCAGCGAAGCTCCCCGCCCTCAATGCGATCCTGCCGCGTGATATGGAGTGGATCATCGAACACCCACTTGGCCACCTCGAAGCGGACGCCATGTTTGCGGAGGTTGGTTTCGCTTTTGGCGCTATTCCATGAGAACAGCAATCGTAACCCCTTATCTGTAACTACGACATTGTAGTTCTTTTTTGCCCTGATTCAAGCCTGATAGACGTTGGTGGTATTCCCAAAATCGGGGTTTGTCCCCACTTTCCCTAAGGTGGCTTTCAATCATCCAGTGTCCGTGAGTACTGCGCGGCTTGGGCGCTCAGTGTCTCAAGGCTCAAATCTGGCAGACCCGTTTTTCGCCATTCGGTGTAGTCGAATCGATCGCGGGTCAGCGCCGCAACGAATTGTTCGGCCTCCACGGTTCCCAGGGCTTGAATGAGGGCACGCATGCCGGCCGCGCGAATCTCGGCTTCAGTCTTCATACCAGTGCTCCACTTTGGCGAGCGCCTCGCCGGGCGGCAAGGCGGCGAGATCCGGGAATCCCCGCAGCTTGCGCAGCAGGAGGTCGTCGGTGGTGACGAAGAGATCGGACCCGGCCACCAGCGCGCAGGCCACATGCAGGGCATCGAACGGTTTGATGCCCAACGTCATCAACGAGCGTCCCCGGTCCAGAACCGCCCCGGTTTCGCCGACGCGCACCTCGGCCAGATTCCGCCAGAGCAGGATCGAGGCGGCGCGCTCGGGAAAGGGGTTTTGGCTGTTTTCAAAATCCAGCAGGTAAGAGCACACCAGCCGCACTTTTTTCTGACGGACCCGCTGCTGTAGTTGCAGCTTGGCCGCAGTTTCAAAACGGATGCGGGTTTGGCTTTGATCGTCGAACGGACGGTTAAAACAGCAGGTGTCCAGATAGATCAGCACGGCGGGCATCGCTCGGGTAACGAGTATGGAAAGGCGCTGAGGGCTTCGGTCATCACCAGCGACCCCTCCCGAGCTATCATACCGAAAAATACCAACAACCAATGAGCGGATCGGATCCTGTTCGCTGGACGGCCCACCCGTCGCTGACCCAGCGCATTGGGCTTGGCATGCGGCAAAACAAAAACCCCCGTCGCCGGGGGTTCCGTACCTGCGTCAGCCGAGGATTAACGGCATTCGGCCGGAGCCTATTTTTCAACCAGGATGCCCGCATTGACCGGTAGAGTACGAGCGGCGGCGTTGTCGCTGATGGACTGGCCGGCCCCTTCGGTCTCCCGTGCGTGAAACCCGCGGATTGGCATGCTTGGCGCTTGATCCATGTGAAAAACCCGACGACCGACGGCTTCATGACGCGGGATGGGCAACGCGGGCGGAATGGGCTACGCTGTAGCCCTCAACGACGGGAACGGAAATTCTCATGGACTACCCCTTGAGCATCATTCTGCCGGCCAAGAACGAGGCGGGCAACCTGGGGCCGGTGCTGGGTCAGTTGGCGGCGCGGTTTCCAGCGGCCGAGCTTCTAGTTTAGAAGCTGTACAAAAACTCCGTAGCCCGGATGCAGGCCGTCAGGCCGAAATCCGGGGGGTTCCTGGATTTCGCTCCGCTTCATCCAGGCTACACACTTTTTAATTCAACATGTTAGTTTTTATACAGCCTCTTAATAAGTTAAATGATGCGCGCGCTCGACTCCACAAGAACCCTTGAAGAACCAACACGGGTAAACTTAAATGCGCCTGACAACCCAAGAAAACAATGTGATAAAAGCGGCAGTACGCACAGTGTTTGGCCCGGAAGCTCAGGTCAGGGTGTTTGGTTCCAAAACCGACGATACCGCCAAAGGGGGTGATATCGATCTGATGGTGACCGTACCCCATGCTGTCAGCCAGCCTGCCTGGGATGTCGCCCGAGCAAAAGCAAAAATCATCATGAATTTAGGCGAGTGCGAGATTGATCTATTGCTTGATGCGCCGAATTTATCTAAGCTGCCCATCCATCAGATCGCACGAGATCAGGGTATTATGTTATGAATATAACCGCTGCTACCCAAGAAAGGCTCGCATTTTTAGTCCGCGTAGTGGACAAGGAAATCAAACACCTTGACTATGCTGATCGGCAGGTTTTCAATCAACCTTTGGAATTTTGGCAGATCCAAACTTTGGAGCAAAATCCTGATCTGGCATTGAAGATTGAGGCTTTCACCAGTCGTTTTTGTCGTTTGCAAGACACCCTTGGCGACAAATTGCTTCCAGCCCTGTTGAAGGCTTTAGGTGAATCAGAACAAGCGTTATTAATCAATCTGAATAAAGCTGAAAAATACGGTTGGCTGTCATCGGCTGAGGCATGGATACAATTGCGGCAATTGCGTAACCAGATGATCCATGAATACATTGAAGATCCGCAAATACTTTATAACGCCCTGGTTGTGGCTCATGATCATTTAAATACCTTGAAGCACTTTGCGAATCAATTGATGAATCAGATCGACATGCTACGCAAATAACCATTTTAGCCATTAAAACTTCGGCTTTTTTGGTGTGCCAATGACCCTGCTGGGTTCCGTCATCATCCCGGTCTACAACGACCAAGTGGGTATCGACGCCGGTCTGGCGGCGCTGGCCGCGCAGAGCTGGCCACGTGATCGCTGCGAGGTCATCAGTTATCGACAACGCCTCGAAGCCACCGCTCCGTCTGAACCCGACCGTCGCCGACTTCGCCCGTATCGTGGTCTGCCCGACGCCGGGTGCCTATGCCGCCCGCAACGCCGGGATCGCCGCCGCGCGTGGCGAGGTGCTGGCCTTCACCGATGCCGACCGTATTCCAGATCGGAACTGGATCAGGGCTGGTGTCGCCGCGCTGGCGGGCGCGGAGCCGGCGCAACTGGAAGTCTGGGGGGAGCGGGTGCTGGAGGCGGCGACGCTGGAGGCGGTGTTCGCCGAGGGGTGAAATCGGCCATTGCCCTTCTTGGTGGAACCAACCTCCTGATCGCTCTATCTTTTTACTGAGCATTGCCGATCGGCATCGATCGCGATAGAGGAAACGGTATGGAAAACCTGCTACGGCGAATTACCTTTAACCCGGAAGTGCTTGGCGGCAAGCCCCTGATTCGTGGTTTGCGCATTTCGGTGGAAATGATTCTGGATCTGCTGGCCAAGGGCGCGACCGGGCAGGAAATTCTGGAAGACTACCCCGACCTCGAGCCGGATGACCTGCGCGCCGCGCTCCTCTACGCCCACCATCTGGTTGCCGGTGAGTCCGTTGTCGACCGGGTCGCCGCATAGATGAAGTTCCTGGTGGATGTCAATGCCAGCGGCTTCCTGGTCGATGAGCTGATGCGCCTCGGGCATGATGTGGCTCCCGTGGCGGCGAAAGATCCGAGAATGCCGGATGACGACATCCTGCGTTGGGCGGTGAGCGAACAGCGGATTATCGTCACTACGGATCATGACTTTGAAGAAATGATCTGGCGCGCGGGAAAGGCGCATTGTGGGGTGTTGCGTCTGGAAAATCTGCCGCGCGCCGAACGCGGGATTTTACTGGATGATGTATTGCAACATCATAGCCAAGACTTGGCTTCGGGAGCCATCGTGATCGCGCAAAGTCGGAAGATCCGCATCCGAAGACCTTTCCATGGCCGAGCGGGCATTGAGGAATGAAGTTCGGCGTCGATCCGCACGGTCAGTTGTTTTTTGACCGGTCGGTAGAACGGGCCGCGCGCCCTGCCAGTCTGGGCGCGGTCGTGGCCGGCAAATCGGAACAGTCGATGTCGTTCTCCGGTTTGGCGGCCAGCGCCGCCAGTTCCTTGCGGATCGATTCAGGGACCTCGTTCATAAATTTTCCTCTCCAGCCGGGTGGCGCGTCGCGCTGAAATGATGCGAATGTGCTCTTGGCCGCTTTCCGTCTCGCGCCAGGTATGGGCAACCAGCAGCAAGGCGGTAGCGTTCTTGACGTGGATATTGATTATCATAACCTATTGATTATTTTGGCTTAGATCGGTTTTATATCCAGGTCTGGAGCACTGCCTTTTCGTAAAACCGCATTCCCAAAGGTCAGGTGTCTTCGTTTCCGTGTCAGCTTGTAGCCGGCGCATCGTCCCTACGTCGCTCCCGGGTCGAAGCGTTCGAGTTGCAGCCCTTGGACCGCGCTAAAGCGCTTGGTATTCGCCGTGAGTACGGTCAGTTGGTGTTCCAGCCCGGTGGCGGCGATCAGGGCGTCACCCATTTGCAGGCCGTGAGAGAGCGCCAGCGTCTCCATCAAGCGGGTGGCGCGTTCGGTGATCGCGGGCGTGAGCGGTAGCCGCTCGGCTTGCCGCATGGCAAGACTCTTTTGCAAGGCCAGCAGTTCGCGACGGTCGCGCATTCCCTGCACTCATTCCAGGTAGGTGATCGCTGAAAGGATCAGCTTGGGCAGTTGATCCAGGGGTTGTGTGGCTTTGGGGTAGCCGCGCAGGTGCCAGATCAGCGCATCCGTATCGACCGGCATGATTCAGCCTGGGTTGCGCGAACCGTCACGGTGGTAACGAGGAGCGCGCAAGCGCCGTGCGAACGCCTCGTCATCCGCAGTCTCGGCGTAATCTTGCCAGATGCCGAAAGCCGGGTCGTCGGTGGTGAAGGAAGTGGCTTCTTCGGCAGACGCCGGGGCTTCCGTGGCGATGCGGACCGTCACGGTTTGTTCGGGCCGCGCCTGGAGACGCCGTGCCCATTCCGATGGCAAGTCGCTTGCCTTCAGATGTTCGATGACCAAAATGCTCATGGTTTCGTTCTCTGTGTGCTTCACGCACGCCATCATACCGAAAAATAGCAACAACTAATGAGCGGAGTGAACGCTGCTTGCGGGACAGCCCACCCGCCGGCGGCCAGGTCCGTTGGGTTGGGCGAACGGCCCATCGGGGCTGACCCGATGGCCTCTATCCCCAAAATCGTGGTCTGTCCCCACTTTCCCCCAGGAGGAAATCCCCCCCGGCCCCCCTTTTTCAAAGGGGGGAGGCATCGCCCATTCAAGTAAAATCTTTGTCGGAAATCACCTAAGGCGATTTCCAGAAATGAAATGACCCGGCCTGGCTCCCACGCTCCAGCGTGGGAGCCCCGGCCATCGCGATGCTCCGGCATCGTAGGCCGCTGGAGCGGCCCGAACGGCGTTCCCACGCTGGAACGTGGGAACGAGATGTAGGTAAGGTCTTTGCTGGAAATCACCTAAGGAGTCGCCTATGTCCACGCAAACGAGCACCCTGGATAAATTGAATCGGCTGGAATCGCTCTATCGTCAAGGCTATCAAAGCGACCTGATCGATCGAAGCCTGGATAAAATGCTGGCCTTGGAGAACGCCAGAATCCGTCGGGAATTGAGCGCGCTTCAAGTTCGTTTGGAAGCCTTCGAGCAGCGGTATCAGAGGTCTTCCGCCGACTTCCATCAGAGGTTTTGTGCCGGTGAGTTGGGCGATGCGGCGGACTTCTTCGAATGGAGTGCGTTCTGCGACATGGCGCAAAGCCTTCGCCAGCGCTTGCAAGAGTTGGAGAGCGAGGCCGGGTGATGAGAGTCGGATCTTACCTCAATGAGGTGAAAGCTCGACTGGCAACCTCCGTGTCCATCGCCGCTATTGAAGTGGTGACCGAACGAGAACTGGAAGATCGCGGCTATTTTCGCGCCCGCTTGTCCCTGGCCAACGGCGATTTCCTGGAGGTGTCGGAATATTTCATCGTTCGAGCGGGCCAACTCACGACCGCCGAATATCGCTATCAGTGGATGGATTCCACGCGACAAAAACTGATCCAGCGCTGGGATAACGCCAGGCATTTTCCCAGGCTTCCTCATTTTCCTCATCACGTGCCTGTGGGCGACGAGGAACAGGTCGTCCCCGGTCGGGCCATGAGTATCCTCGACCTGATGGATCTGATCGAAAAGGAGGTGGGGTCAGCGTTGCACCATCAATAGCGGCGTCAGCGCCCCGCGCTGCGGCACTATGGCCCCCGATAATCCTCCAGCCACGGGCTGATGGGAATCCACCCCGCCGGCATTCCGTCGGTTGCCGATAACGCCAGCACGAGGTCCTGATTCTTGCCCCGCAGCGGCAGGTAGAAATAATCGTCCAGCCGGCCGCCGTGTTGCTCGGCGAAGGCTTCAATCGCGGCCTTGGCGGTTTCATCCCGCGCGGCGATTTTAGCAAGGTCGAGGCTACGGGCGCGCAGGTGCGCGAGATCGGGCCGATACGGTTCGTACAATTCCGCTCGATATTCCAAATCCTTCTGCCCTTCCAGCAGGACGCCGAACAGTAGTTCCTGCCGCAGTTTCGGGTCGTCGGGCGCGCGGGTTTGCGCTAGCAGCGGTCCGATGCCGGCGCTGCGCTTCAGTTCCGGGTCTTTGATC
>DAIRDI010000111.1:0-5522 GCA_036796235.1 Candidatus Competibacteraceae bacterium
CCAGCGTCAGTACACCATCGGCGCCCGGCGCTACAAGCTGATCGCGCGTTTGGATGTTATCGACGATGGCCCTGGTATTCCGCCCGAGCAGCAGGAACAGATTTTCTATCCGATGATCAGCGGCCGTTCCGATGGCACTGGTTTGGGTCTGTCGATCGCCCAAAACATCATCAACCGGCACGGGGGTCTGATCGAATGCGCCAGCCGACCTGGCGAGACCGTTTTCACCCTGCTACTGCCTTTGGATAAGACCGGATGACCAGGAAAGCACATATTTGGGTGATCGACGACGACCACGCCATCCGCTGGGTGCTGGAAAAAGCCTTGCAACGCGATGAAATGACGGTCAAAACCTTCGACAGTGCGACCGGCGTGGTCGACGCGCTCCGCCACGGCGCGCCGGATGCGGTGATCGCCGACATCCGCATGCCGGGGATGAGCGGTCTGGAACTGCTGTCGCGGCTGCGGGAGCACGCGCCGGAGTTGCCGGTCATCATCATGACCGCCCACTCCGACCTCGACAGCGCGGTCTCGGCCTACCAGGGCGGAGCCTTCGAGTATTTGCCCAAGCCGTTCGATGTGGACGAGGCGGTGGCGTTGGTGCGTCGGGCCTGCCTGACCCATCGCCAGCGCACCGAAGCGCCAGAACCTCTCGAACCGCTGCCAGAGATCATCGGCGAGGCTCCGGCGATGCAGGAGGTGTTCCGGGCCATCGGTCGCTTGTCGCGCTCCAACATCACGGTGCTGATCACCGGTGAGTCTGGGACCGGCAAGGAACTGGTGGCCCGCGCCCTGCACCGTCACAGTCCCCGCGCCAATCAGCCTTTCATCGCCATCAATACCGCCGCCATTCCCCGCGATCTGCTGGAATCGGAACTGTTCGGCCACGAGCGCGGCGCTTTTACCGGCGCCCAGTCCTCCCGGCAGGGACGGTTCGAACAGGCCAATGGCGGGACCTTGTTTCTGGATGAAATCGGCGACATGCCGGCGGAATTGCAGACGCGCCTGCTGCGGGTATTGGCCGAGGGCGAGTTTTACCGGGTGGGTGGCCATACCCCGACTCGGGTGGACGTGCGAGTGATCGCCGCCACCCATCAGAATCTGGAACAGCGGGTGCGCGACGGGCTGTTCCGCGAGGATCTGTATCACCGTCTCAATGTCATCCGCATCCAGTTGCCCAACCTCAATAAACGCCGTGAGGATATTCCGCTGCTGACCCGGCATTTTCTCGGCCAGGCGGCTCGGGAACTGGGCGTCGAATCCAAGATGTTGCGCCCGGAAACCGAAGCCTATCTGAGCCGGCTCGATTGGCCGGGCAACGTCCGGCAGATGGAGAACCTGTGCCGCTGGCTGACGGTGATGGCCTCGGGGCGGGAAATCCATCTGGAGGACTTGCCGGGCGACTTGCGGGAACGGGGATCGACGCCAACCGGCGGCGGTCCGGACTGGGAAGCGGCGCTTAGGCTGTGGGCCAGCCAGAATCTGGCGCGCGGCGAGCAGAATCTGCTGGAAACAGCGCTGCCCAGTTTCGAGCGGGTGTTGATCCGGGCGGCGCTGGAACAGACCGGCGGGCATCGCCAGGACGCCGCCCGGCTGTTGGGCTGGGGGCGCAATACCCTGACCCGCAAGATCAAGGAACTGCGGATGGAGTAGGGATCGACCGTCGCGGATCGACCGACCATGTTCGATATCGTGCTGTACGAGCCGGAGATTCCACCGAACACCGGCAACATCATCCGGCTGTGCGCCAATACCGGCGCCCGTCTGCATTTGATCCAACCGCTCGGCTTCATCATGGACGACCGCCGCTTGCGCCGGGCGGGCCTGGATTACCATGAATGGGCCGCAGTGCGGCTGCATCGCGATCTGCCGACGTTTCTCGCCGAGGTGCGACCGGCGCGCCTGTTCGCCTTCACCACCAAAGGCACCCGGCTTTACCACACGGTCGCCTACCAGCCGGATGACGCCCTGTTGTTCGGCCCCGAAACGCGGGGGCTGCCGGCGGCGGTTTTGCGCGACATTCCCGCCGACCAGCGCTTGCGTTTGCCGATGCTGACCGCCGGGCGCAGCCTGAATCTGTCCAACGCGGTGGCCATCGCCCTGTATGAAGCGTGGCGGCAGTGCGGGTTTCGGGGGGTATCCTGAGCGGGAACGGCGCTGCAACGTGGAAAACCACAGAAAAAAACTTGTGGAGAAAATGGGTTAGGCGATTTCCCTTCCGCCAGGATGAGTCCGCTCATGCAAAATGTTCCGGCCATTGGCGGGAACCGTGATAGACGCGCAGGATTTGCAGGGTATCGCCGCTGACCTGATAGGGGACGAGGTAAGGGGTTGTCGAGATGACCAATTCCCGCGTTCCGGGTACGCGCCCCGGCCGTCCGATATGCGAGTTGTTCGCAAGCTCCGCGACCCGTTCCTTGATGCGGGTCAGGACAAGGCGGGCGGCGTGGGGGTTGTCTTCGGCGATGGTGAGGAAAATTTCCCGGAGGTCTTCGCGGGCCTGTGGCGACAGAACGACTTTCATGGGTGGTGGTCTTCGCGCTCCTGGGCTTTTTCCTCAATCAGCGCGGCCATCTCATCCATCACGTCGTTGAAGGGAATTCCCTCGCCTCGCGCGAGCGCGGCTTGGGCGTGCTTGATCCCTTCGATCTGCCAGGCCTGGGTTTCGATGTACTGCTTCAGGGCTTCCTCGATGACCCAATTTCTGGAGCGGTCCATGACTTGCGCCAGGGCCGCGATTTTCGCCGCGATTTCCGGGTCGGTGCGTACTGTGATCGTGTTGCCCGCCATTGTTGTGCTCCATGGTGGTTGCGATGCAATCACAAGCATTCATAACATGAGTTCGGATCATGCGGCAAGCGGCCTTCGCGCCGACCTGAATCTTCTGGTGCGTTGGTCGTTGCTCTGTACGAAAGTTGGGCTATCTTTGGTAGGGAAATTCCAAAAGTGGTGGAGGAAGGGAAAATGATGCGGCAGATTAGCCTCGGGGGGGTCGGCTCCGCGCAGCAAGTTCAGCAAGGTAATCCTGAAGGAAATCAGCAGCTATGATCGAACCTAAAATCTATCTCGATTTGGCTCCCGAACTGCGCCGTGAACTCGACGACAGCGGGTTGACTGTAGAGGATGTCCTGCGGCGGGAGGGGGTAGACTTGCCGCTGAGGATCAGAGAGGAGGAACTTCCCGCCGCCGTCGAAGGCGAACGGGAACGGGACATCGGGCTGGTGCTCATGGGTGCCGCCGGTTTGACCTTGTCCATCGGCGCGGCGGCCTCAATGGTCATTTTGGCGCTTTCGAGGTTTTTCAGAGACCGAGAAAATGCGCCGATGGTTGCCGAGAAATACGTGGTCAAGGAAATTACCGGCGCGGACGGCAAGCCCCGGAAGGCGCTGGTTTCAGAAGCGCGATTTATCCAGCCCGACGAAGCCCCCAGCGCTACGGAAATTGACGCGACGCTCAATCTCAAGGATGGTGTGGTGGTCAAGTTTCGCACTGAAAACAACCCGAGCAAGTAGTTCGATCCATTCCCATGCCCCGCAAAGCGTTCCTCCTGGGCCGTAACACGGGCAGTTTGCGCCACTGCCTGGTGTACGACGAGACCGGGGCACTACAACCCTGCGACGTGCAGTTGATGGAATGTTGCCTGACCCGGCACGGTTTCCAGGTGACGCTCGCCGAAAGCGAGGCCAACGCGGGGCACATTTTTAATCAATTGAATGCGGTCATCGCGACGTGCGCGCAGGAAGACACCTTCGTGTTTTACTTCTCCGGTCATAGCTTGACCCGGAGAGGCGACTTCTTCCTGGTTCTCGCCAACGACAAAGACGACCTCAGCAATCTGTACTCCGCATCGCAACTCATCCAACAGTTGCGATTCTGCAAAGCGGGCAGCAAGTTGTTGATCCTCGACTGCTGCGAGGCCGGGCAGGCGGTTTACCAGTGGACGCCCGCCAACGAGGATAATTTTCGAGTATTGGCGGCCACGAATCGGACGGAACGGAGCAAGGAATTCGACGATCTCGGGGCCGGCGTGTTCACCCACCATCTCTATCGCGCGCTCACCGAACCCGAATTTTGGGTTCCCGACGAAACAGGGACGGTTGATCCAAAGGGCGATGTTCGGGTTAACAAGCTCGTAGAATGGTTGCGTGGCGCCATCGCGAAATATGACACCCAAAAGCAAATCCCCCTTCCGGATCTGTACGGGCCTCACAGCCAAAATATCCGGCTGGCGAAAGGGTTGCCTCTCCATCGACACGCCTTCGTTTCAACCGCCCGCCTCAATGAATTGAGAACCCTGCTCGAACAAGCCAACCTGTCTGCGGACACGCTTCAACAGTGCTTCGATGATGTCCACGGCAAAATCGAGCCCAGACGCCCACCAGCCGATGCGGTCGGCGAAGGGACCCTGCTCGATCATCTGCTCAAGCACTGGATCGAAACCGGTCACTTGCAAAAGGCCAATGTGCCGGTTCCCCTGCTCGAATTCGTCGCTCGCCTGGCCGATACAGCGGTCAACGCCCCGGCCCTCCGGGACTGGGTGAACGCCGTGGCGGCGAGTCTCGGCCTGGTGCCAGAGGTCATGCGAGACATCGGAAAAACCCGCGATCTCCCCGCGCCTCGCACCGACCAGCCGCTCTACCTGATGGTCGCGCTCGCACCCAACGACGGCAATGACAAAAACTATACCGCGCAGGCCTGGTTCGTGGATGACCGCCAGAAGCAGCGCAACGTGCGCACGGTCGACACCCGCTTCACCCCGAAACAGATGCCGGCGCTGCTAGTTGACGCGCTTGATGATCGCTGGGTCAAACTCGCCCTGAAAAAAGCGAAAAAGCCGCTAACCCTGGAGTTTTTCCTGCCCAAGCATCTGCTTGACGCCGACCCGGACGCCTGGACGCCCGGCCCGGCCCCGGAGCCCGACGAGCCGCCCGAACCGGGGTTGACGTACCACTACAACGTCGTCGTGCGCTCTTGGGAGCGCCTGCCACCCCGCAGCAAATGGACGGGTAGCTGGGCCGCGTATTGGAACAAGTACGAAGCCTGCCGACAATGCCCGCCCGACGCCGCCTGCGTCGCTTGGGTAACGGTGCCCGACACGCCCTATGGCAGCGCGCTCGACGAGGGCAAGTGTCTTTTCATCTTGAATTTTGAGGTGACGGATCGGCTGCAGCTGCTGACGCCGCTGACTCAAGGCATCGCCATGTTGCTGTGGTCGCGGAAAGGCTGGAGCGGCGAAGCGGCGACGCTGTTGCGGCAGTACATGGGACGGCATCCGCTGGGCGAGTTGCCCGAGGCACTGCGGAAATTCAGGCGCAAGTGTTGGGATGATAGCAGCGAACCGAATAAGCACACCGGTCACCTGAGCTTGTTGTGGGACGATCCGCACCGGCTCCCCCAAGGTCAGGAATCGGCTCAACCACTATCAAACCCATTGGAAAGCTAGAGGATTGCTGATGGCGGACGAAGCGACCACACCTGACGACGGGAAACCGGGATGGTGGATTTATCAGGGCACGGGCCAA
>DAIRDI010000111.1:5532-9255 GCA_036796235.1 Candidatus Competibacteraceae bacterium
ACAACCGACTGAGTTCCCGTGTGATCGCCGGCCTCCGACCCGACGATACGCCGCCCTGGCGACGGTTCGACCGGGAAGCAAACCGCAGGCGGGGCGCCGAGTTCATTCCCGAACCCCACGAGATCGAGCGGGTGAACGCCGCCCTGCTGCTGCGCCGCCCGCTGTTGGTCACCGGTCGGCCGGGCACCGGCAAAACCTCGCTGACCTATGCCGTGGCCCACGAATTGGGCTTGGAACCGGTGTTGCGCTGGTCCATTACCAGCCGCACCACGCTGAAGGACGGACTCTATCACTACGATGCCATCGCTCGCTTGCAGGACATTCCCCAGACGGGCGCGCAACAAGGAGAACGACCGCCGATCGGGGACTACATCAAGCTCGGGCCGCTGGGCACGGCTTTTCTGGGGAACAAGCACGGGGAAACCTATTACCCCCGCGTGCTGCTGATCGACGAAATCGATAAAAGCGATATCGACCTGCCCAACGACCTGCTGCATGTCTTCGAGGAAGGCGAATTCGAGATTCCCGAACTCAAACGGCAGAAAGAGACCCAGTTTGAGATCGAGCCCTGGGACGGAGGTGCGAAAGTCGAAATTCGCGAAGGCAAGGTGCAGTGCCGCGCCTTCCCCGTCATCGTGATGACCAGCAACGGCGAACGGGAATTTCCCCCGGCTTTCCTACGCCGCTGCCTGCAACTCGAAATGCGCCCGCCGGCGCGCGCCAAGCTTCAGCGAATTGTCGAGGCCCGTCTGGGACCGGACGGCCACGACGCCAAGATCACCGACCTGCTTGACCGATTTCTGGTCGAGCGGGACGACAAAAAGAAAGACCTCGCCACCGACCAGTTTCTCAACGCCATTTTTCTGGTTCTGCACGACATCGACCCCTTGCAAGGGGTTCGACCCCTGGAAGACAAGGATGCGTTGATCGAGGCCCTGTGGAAGTCGCTCAGCGAGGAACAGTGAGCGGGTCGCCCGTGGCAAGGAGCGGGCGGCGCGCGGGCGCGATCTCCGGGACCCGTTGCATCGGGAATCGGCATGAATAAGCTGGCACGCGTCGTCGCCGTGCTGCACGGGGCCGGTTTTGAGCCGACGCCGGAAGAATTGGCCGATGCGTTGTGGCTGGCGCGGCGAAGAGCCATTCTGGAAGATACGTTCGGCTCGCTCCCTTCGCGATCCGACCGACCCGAACGCGAACCTACCCGTCCGGAACCACCCGCTAACCAACCGCTTGCCAAACCCCTCACAGATCAGCCGAGGCCGCCCCCTCCACTCGAGCCCGAGGGGGCTCTGCATCCACATGCGCGCCCCCGGCCGGGGCCGGCGGGTCCGACCGAGGGCGCCCGAGCGACGCCTTTTCGGGCACCGGCCGTGCCGATGTTGCCCGAAGCCTTGCGGTTGGACCGCGCGCTCCGGCCGCTCAAGCGCCGCGTGCCGTCGCGGGTCCAGGTCACTTTGGACGAGGACGCTACCGTGCAGCGCATCGCCGAGCAGGCGTTGTGGCTGCCGGTCTTTCGGCCGAGTCCCGAGCGCTGGCTGGAACTGGCGCTGGTGGTGGATGGTTACAGCTCCATGGTCATCTGGGAGCCGCTGCTCGCCGAACTGCGGCGCCTGTTCGAACGCAGCGGGGCGTGCCGCGACGTGCGGGTGTGGCGGCTGGTCGCGGACTCGTCGCGAGGCGAGACCCGCTTGCGCCTGGCCGACGAAAGCGGCCGCTGCGCGCGGCACGTTCGGGAACTCGTGGAGGGGACCGGACGCCGCCTGATCTGGGTGCTGAGCGATTGTGTGGCGCCGTACTGGCGGGACAACGCGGCGCTGTTCGATCTGTTGCGGCTGTGGAGCCGCTCCAATCCCCTAACCCTGGTACAGATGCTGCCGCAGCGGTTCTGGCCGCGCGGCGGGCTGAGCGGCATGATGCCGATCAACCTGCGCGCCGGGATGCCGGGAGCGCTCAACGCCCGGCTCCGCAGCGACGAGCCGTGTCCACTCGCCAGCCTCAAGTTGCCGGTCGTGACCCTCGAGCCCGAATCGGTGGCGTTCTGGGCCAGCTTGCTGGCGGGACGCGGCAACGTCTGGTCGGCCGGTGTCGCGCTGACCCGGCGTGCATCCGCCCAGCCGGCCGGGCCAGTGCGGAACGGCGTTGCCCCGATGGCCGCGCCCAGCGGTCTCGAACGGCTGGAGCGATTTACCGCCACGGCCTCGCCCGAGGCGCAACGGCTGGCCGCGTGGTTTGCCACCGTGCCGCTCACGCTGCCGATCATGCGGTTGGCGCAGCAGGTTCTGTTGCCGCGGTCGCGGCTGGTTCACTTGGCGGAGGTGTTCCTGAGCGGCTTGCTCGGGCGAGCGGACCGGGATCTGGAGGAGCAGGACCGGGAAACTGATCCCCTCAAGATCCCGTTTGACTTTCTGCCGGATATCCGCGAGCTGCTGCTGGACAGTCTGCCGGTTTCGGAAGTGGAGCGGGCCGCGCGGCGAATGGCGGTGGCCATCGAGCAGCGGCTCGGGCAAGCGGCCGATTTCCTCGCCCTGCTGGTCGATCCCACCACCCCGGGCAAGCTGCCGCTACAAAAACGCAGCTTGCCCTTCGCCAAAATCCAACTCAAGGTTCTTCACCGGCTCGGGGGGCGTTACAGCGACCAGGCGACAGAATTGGCGGAAGTGATCGAGCGAGTCGAGCGAGGTGTCGCATCGAGCGCGTTCGCTCTCCAGGAGGCGATCTATAGTTCTGAACCTAAACCCTTCCGCGACCGCTTCCCCGACGGCACCCCCGGCCCGGCCATGATCTGGCTGCCGGGGGGACCGTTCACGATGGGGGATGACCAGAGCGACCGGGACAACGAGAAACCCGCCCACCTGATCACCCTCAGCCATTTCGGCATCGGCAAATATCCCCTCACCTTCGAGGAGTACGATGCCTTTTGCGAAGCCACCGGTCTGGAAAAGCCGAATGATCAAAACTGGGGTCGGGGTAAAAGGCCCGCCATCCACGTATCCTGGAACGATGCCCAAGCCTACTGCGGATGGCTGAGCCAGCAGACCGGCCAGGATTACCGGCTGCTGACCGAAGCGCAGTGGGAATACGCCTGCCGGGCGGGAAGCGACGCCGCGTATTGCTTTGGCGATGACGACCGCCAGTTACCTGACTATGCCTGGTACGGCGAGGACTGGGACAAGGGCTCCACGCATCCGGTCGGCGAGAAGCAGGCTAATGCCTGGGGCCTGCACGACCTGCACGGCAACGTCTGTGAATGGGTCCAGGACTGGTATGGAGCGTACTCGAAAGAGCCTCAGCACGATCCGAGCGGCCCCGAGACGGGCTCCATCCGGGTCTTCCGCGGCGGCTCCTGGCTCTACGACGCCGTGGACTGCCAGTCGGCGTGCCGCTACTGGATCGACCTCGGCGGCCGCGGCGACTTCCTGGGCTTCCGCCTGGCGAGGCTTGGCCCTTTGTCCTCTTACCCTTTTAACCCGCCGCCGGAACCGGAGCCGGAGTTACCCAAGGAACCGGTGCCGGGCCTGCGGGACCCGCTCGCGGACGGGTCCCCGGGACCGGCCATGGTGTGGCTGCCGGGCGGCACGTTCCGCATGGGACAGGACGACAGTCCCCACGAGGATGAAAAACCGGCCCACGAGGTCGAGGTGAGCGGCTTTTCCATCGGCCGGCACCCTGTGACCTTCGCGGAGTACGACCGGTTCTGCGAGGCCACGGGTAGAGAGCAGCCGG
>DAIRDI010000112.1:0-9232 GCA_036796235.1 Candidatus Competibacteraceae bacterium
AAAACCGCCAAACTGCAAATCGAGGATTTCAGCACCGCGCTGGATGTCTTTCGGCTGGACGTGGGACGCTATCCCACCACCGCCGAAGGCTTGCAGGCCCTGGTCGTGCAACCGGTGGGAGTGAATCGTTGGAACGGCCCCTATCTGCGGAAAAATATCATTCCCAAGGATCCCTGGGGTAACGACTACCACTATCGTTCTCCCGGCCAGCATGGCGCTTTCGATCTGTACTCGCTGGGCACCGACAACGCCGAAGGTGGCGAAGGCGAGAATCAGGACGTCGTCAGTTGGCAGTAGGCGTCGAACACGCCCCCGCCCAAGCCAAAATACCCCCTGCCTCTCCTTGTTCAAAGGGGGGAACCGAGCGGCTACAGGCGGGGCGGGGATCGGGGTGAAACGGCAGCGTGGTTTTACCCTGCTGGAGCTGCTGGTGGTTCTGGTGATTGGCGTACTACTGGTTTCCCTGGCGCCACCGCTGCTTTCGGGCTTGAGCGGGGCCACCGAGTTGCGCGGCGCGGCGCGGCAGTTGGCCGCCGGCCTGCGCAGCGCCCGCAACGAGGCGGTCAGCCGCCAGCGCGAGGCGACCTTGACCCTTGATCTGGAGCAGCGCCGGTTCGGCGTGACTGGCGACCCCCGGGAAATCGTGCTACCGGAGGGCTTGGGGATTCGGCTCTATACCGCGCAGGCGGAAGTGGTCGATGGCGCCACCGGTGGCATTCGCTTTTTCCCGGATGGCAGTTCCACCGGTGGCTCCATAACGGTCAGCGGTTCGCAGCGGGCTTATCGGGTGAACGTGGACTGGCTGACCGGGGCCATCACCATCGCCGAGGAGGAATCGTCGCCATGAGTCGTCGGATCCGCCAACACGGGTTTTCCCTGCTGGAAGTGTTGGTGGCGTTCGCTATCCTGAGCGTTTCGCTCGGCGCGATCCTGCAAGTGTTCGCTACCGGCTTGCGCAACGCCGGCATGGCGGACGATTACACGCGGGCGACCTTGTACGCCGAATCGATTCTGGCGGCCATCGGCCGCGAAGCGCCGCCGAGCGCGGGCGTGCGCGAGGGGCCGATCGACGACCGGTTTTCCTGGCGCAGTACGGTGAGCGAATACACCGAGGGTCTGCCCGATCCAGAACGAAGCCAGGTCCGGGCCTATCGGGTCAGCGTCGAGGTGTTCTGGTCAGGGCTGGCGCGAACCCGGTCGGTGACGTTGGAGACCCTGCGCCTGACGCCGTTCGAACCGCCGGGGGGGCGCTGATGAAATACATCCGCGGACGGGCTGTTCGGGTTGTGTCCGAAAAGCACGGAAGGAAGGAAACCGGGTTTACCCTGCTGGAGCTTTTGGTTGCCATGACCCTGATGGGGCTGGTGTTGGTCGTGGTGTACGGCGGACTGCGGTTGGGGTTGAGCGGCTGGGAGACTGGCGAACAGCGTGCTGAGGCGACCCAGCAGTTGCGGCTGGTCCAGGAGTTTCTGCGCCGTCAGTTGACCCAGTCCATGACCGTCTATCAGCTCGACGACCAGCAGAACCGAAAGGTCGTCTTCACCGGCCAAGCCGACGGTATTGAGTTCGTGACGCCGATGCTGGCCCGGTTGGGGCAGGCCGGGTTGTACCGGGTCCGGATCGAGGCGGTTGATGGCCGGCTGTGGATCCGCTGGCGCCCTTATTTGCCCGACGATCCGGCGGCCGGTGAAGAGCGGGAAAAGGTGCTGTTGGAAGGAGTCTCGGCCGTGGAGTGGGTCTATTTCGGCCTGGAGCAGCTCGATGACCCGCAGCCGCGCTGGAGCAACGCCTGGACCAACCCCCAGATTCGGCCGTTGCTGGTTCGCTTGAATCTGAACCTGCAAGACGAACCCTGGCCCGATCTCGTGGTCGCCCTGGTCGAGGGGCCACGGTGATGAAGATAGGCTCCGCCGCCGGAAATCCACCCATTACCCGACTCGAACGCGGCATGGTGCTGGTGGTCGTGCTGTGGATCGTGACCCTGCTGGCGGTAATGGCCGGCGGCTTCGCCTATTCCATGCGCGTGGAAACCCGGCTGGCGACCAGCACGGTCGAACGGGCGCAGGCCCGGGCCTGGATCGAGGCGGGGGTGGCTTATGGGCTGGCTTGGCAAATGGAACCGGAGGCGCAGCAGCAATGGTCGCCCAACGGCGACCCGCGCGAATGGTCGTTCGGCGGCGGACGATTGCGGATTGAGGTGGTGGACGCCGGCGGTCTGGTTAATTTAAACACCGCCGATTCTGAGCTGCTCGGGGCGCTGCTGGCGGTGGCGGATGTCGAGCCCCAGGATCGGGAACGCTTGGCGGACGCCATTCAGGGCTGGCGAGATCCCGATGATCGACCCCTGCCGCGAGGAGCTGAAAATACCGAATATCGTGCGGCTGGCCGGCCCGGACCCAAGAACGCCCCGTTTGAAAGCGTGGAGGAGTTGGGGCAGGTGTTGGGCATGACCCAGGAGGTCTACGACCGGATCGCGAGCATGGCGACCGTGTTTTCTTATCATGCGGGCGTTAACCCGGAACTGGCGCCCGCCCGGGTGCTGAAAGGATTGGGGCTGGACGAGCAGACGGTGGTCGATTATCTGGATGCGCGCGCCGCCGCCGCCACCGCCGCTGAGAGCGCCCCGCCTCCATTCCCGTGGCCGGGTGATGGCCCATCCTTTTTTTCCCAGAGCCGCGCGCGTGTTTATCATATAGTGGTTACGGCGGAGACGCCCTCGGGCGCGGTCGCGAGCGCGGAAGCGGTCGTCGATGGTCAGGGAGTGGCCGTCGGGCAAGGGGTCCGCTGGTTGGCGTGGCGGTGGTGAGTTTGAGGTTAAAGACTTAAAGGCTAAAGGCGAAAGGTTTTTACTGGTGTTATCACGATTGGCGACTTTGAAAATCACGCCTTCCTGGGACTGGAAGGCCGCCTGGCGCTGGTGGCGAGACGGCTTGCTGGGCTGGTTGCCCGGCAATGCGCGGCGCTGGTTGGCGGGGTCGTTGCGGCGGCTGGTTATCCTGGTGGAGGACCGGGAATGGGTGCTGACGCGCGAGGAAGACGCCGGTCGCGCGCAGGAACTGGAGCGGTTGGATGGGGAGTCGCCCGATTGGAGTGCCGCGATCGGGTGGATCAAGACGGAAAAGCCCCGGCAGCGAGTGTTGCGCTTTCCCCCCCGCCAGGCGCTGATCCGAACCCTGTCGCTGCCGTTGGCCGCCGAAAAAAATTTGCGACAGGTCGCGGGTTTCGAAATGGATCGGTTGACGCCATTCACCGCTTCCCAGGTGTATTACGATGCGGCGGTGTTGGAGCGCCAGCCCGCTCAGCGCCGGTTGCGGGTCGAGTTGACCGCCCTGCCGAGAGCGGTCGTCGATCCCGTATTGATCCAATTGCGGCGGCACGAGTTGCCGCCGGACGTGCTGGATGTGGTCGGCGGCCGTCACGGCCTCAATCTGCTGCCGCCGGAACAGCGGGCGCGTCGGGGACGGTGGGGTCCGTGGTTGCGGGCGACCGCGATCGGGGTCAGTCTGCTGGCGGTCGCGGCGGCGGCGCTTCTACCGATCTGGCAGCAGCGCCAGCTTTTGCTCGCGACCATGGCCAAAGTCTCCCAACTCCAGCAAACCGCCAACCAGACCTTGAGCCTGCGCGATCAGCTCGACCAGGCCCTGGAAGCTTCGCGGCTTCTCATGCAGAAGAAGCAGGCGCTTCCGCCCCGGGTGGATGTGCTGTTGGAACTGACCACGATTTTACCGGATGACACCTCGGTGGACCGCCTGCAAATCAACGGAGATACCTTGCAAATTATCGGTCAGTCGGCCAGGGCCTCGGCGCTGGTCGGGATCGTCGAGTCATCCCGGCTGTTCGGCGGCGCGAGTTTTGTGTCGCCGGTGACCACCGATCCCCGAACCGGCAAGGAGCGATTCGTGATCAGCGCCCGAATCGCGCGGGAATCCTGATGGCCGCCGCATCGGTGGGGTGGGGCCATCGGCTGACGGCGCTGGCGTTGCTGGTCTTGCTGGTGGGGGGGGTAGCAGCCCTGCTGGTCGATCAGGTCTGGATGGCCCGCTACCATTTTTACCGGGACCGGTTGGAAGAGCAGCAGGGGCAGTTGGAACGACTGGAGCGGATGGTTGCGAACCGCGAGCCGATCCAGCAATTGATCGCGCAAATTCAGCAGGATCGCCATGTCGCCACCCAGTATCTGCCGCAGGCCGCGCCCGCGCTGGCGGCCGCGGATTTGCAGCAGCGGGTCAGGGCGGTCGTCGAGGCGGCGGGGGGAACGCTGCAAAGCACGCAGTCGCTGCCTCCCGTCGAGGAGGGCAACGCGGTGAAAGTGACGGTCAGCGCGTCCATGATGGGCCATCCCGACAGCCTGCCGAAAATTTTGCATGGCTTGGAGTCGCAGACCCCGTTGTTGTTCGTGGACAATCTCCAGGTCTCGGCGCGCCCGACCCGAGTGCGGCTGCCCAATGGCCGGTTTGCCAACCACACCCAAGTGCAGTTGCACGTGCAGTTCGAAGTCGCGGGCTATCTGTCCAAGGCGGGTGGTTAGTGTCGGCGAGAGTCGTGGGTCTTGGGTTATGGGTGCTGGTCGGAGTGTTGGCGGCGCTGGTGCTGGCTTGGCAATGGCGCCATCCGCCGCATCCACCGACCGCTGTGATTGCCGCGGAATCCCGACTGCCGGAGTTGCCCGCCGCGCCGCCTCTGGAGCCGTTTCAATTGCCCTCGCTGGAGCAATATGGCGAGGTGATGGCCCGGCCGCTGTTCATCGCCGCTCGCCGGCCTGAACCGCCCCCCGAAGAGACGGCTCCGGAACCGCCGCCAGCCGACCCGGAACAGACGTTCGTATTGCTCGGGGTGATGATGACCCCCGAGGCGACCACCGTGCTGCTGCGACCCGAGGAGCCGAACGCCAAGACGGCGCGGATCAGGCCCGGTGGGACCGTGGCGGGATGGCTACTGGAAACCGTGTTTCCGGATCGGGTCGTGCTGCGCAAGGATCAGGCGACTCAAGAACTCAAGCTGGTGCGGCCGAGAACGCCTTCCGGCCCCCGTCCGGCGCGGCTTCCCGCCAGACCGACGCGGACTGTCCCTCCCGCGATGGGCCAGCCGGCGCCGGTGGCGACTCCTGAGGGCGGGGCGCCCTCAACTCAGATTCCCGCACCGCCACAAAACTGAGGGATAAGGACCAAGTGATCAGTATGAATACGTGTTGGTGGTCATTGGCTGGCGGATTGCTGGCGTTGTTGCTGAACGGGTGCGCGACACCGCCCGCCGACGGCGAGTGGGAGGTCGCGGGTTCCAGGCCGGCGGCCACAGGCGGGGCGTCGCCGCGGTTGGTCGCGGCTCCGGAGTCGACCGCGACGTCGGAGCAGAGTGCGGCCGATCCGGCGTCCCGAGCGATGATGGTTTTGCCTGGCACCGGGAACTTTATCGACCAGCGAACCGCTGCTCGGCCGGCTCCAGTCGTACCCACCGCGCCCGGCGAGGTCACGCTCAATTTTGAAGAAGCCGATATTCGTGACGTGGTCAAGGTGGTGTTCGACACGCTCAAGGAAAACTATACGATCGACCCACGAGTGCAGGGTGGGGTGACGGTGCAAACCAGTCGCCCCTTGACCAAGGATCTGTTGCTGCCGACGCTGGAGACGCTGCTGCGGATGAACGATGCGGTGTTGGTGCGCGACGGTGGGGTTTACCGGATCCTGCCAGCGGCCGGCGCGATCCAGCAGGGTGGTCTGGCGCCTCGCTTGAGCGGGGGGCGAGTGGGATACGGGGTGCGAATTGTGCCCCTGCGCTATATCAGCGCCATCGAAATGCAGACGATCATCGCGCCGTTTTTGCCCGAGGGAGGAGTGCTAAAGGCGGATGTCGCCCGCAACTTGTTGATCCTGGCCGGTACGCCGCAGGAGTTGACCAGCGTCCAGAGCACCATCGACACCTTCGATGTCAACTGGCTCAAGGGGATGTCCATCGGCATGTTCCGGCTGCGCAACGTGGACAGTCAGGCCATGGCTAACGAGCTGAACCAGGCGTTCGGCGCGGATTCCGGAACGCCGATCGCCGGCTTGCTCCGCTTCGTGTCCTTGAGCAAGCTGAACGCCGTGCTGGTGATTACCCCACAGGTGGAGTATCTCAAGTACGTGGCGACCTGGATCGAACGCCTGGATGGCGTCGGCGGCGAACGGCTGTACGTCTATTCGATCCAGAACGGGCGGGCGGATTACATTGCCGAGTTGCTCAATGGCCTGTTCAATCTGGGCGGCGGCGGCGGCGCGCCCCGCGGCGGCGAACTGGCGCCGGGGCTGCGGCCGACGCAGTTGTCCGGTGGCTTGGGATCGAGCGGCGGCGGCGCTGAGCCCTCGGGTTCGGCGGGTTCGTCCGCTCCCGCGAGTGCGACGGCGGCGAGAGGCGGTCGTTCGGGAGGCGGCGGCAGCAGCGTGTTGGGCTCCGGTGGACCCAGCGCCGGCATGGAGGAAGTCCGCATCGTCGCCGATACCGAGAACAACTCGCTGCTGATCTGGGCCACCAACCAGAACTACGAGCGGATTATCAACACGCTGGAGAAGATGGACGTCACGCCCCGCCAGGTGTTGATCGAAGCCACCATCGCCGAGGTGACCCTGACCGGCAGCTTGCGGTATGGGATACAGTGGTACTTCTCCAACGATGTCGGCTCGGACCGTACGGGAGTGGGTTCGCTGGGGCTCCCCACCAATCTGACGCTGACGAACGCCCTCAGGAACATCCCAACCACCCAATTTTCCTACGCGATCACCGATAGCGCCGGGCTGGTGCGGGCATTGCTCAACACGCTGGCCGGCGATTCCAAGGTGAAGGTGCTCTCTTCTCCCCAAGTGATGGTGGTGGACAATCAGCAGGCGGTAATCCGCGTGGGCGCCCAGCAGCCGGTGCGGGGCAGTACGGCCATTTCGGATGGGATTCCCGTTGAATCCATCGAGTTCAAACCGACCGGCGTACTGTTGGAAGTGCTCCCCCGGGTCAATGACGGCGGCATGGTCAACATGGAGATCAAGCAGGAAGTAACCGATGTCGGGCCGATCGACGCCGCGACCGGGCAGCGTTCGTTCCTGGAGCGCAGCGTGGTTAGCCGAGTGGCGGTCAGGAGCGGCCAAACTCTGGTCCTGGGTGGATTGATCCGCGATAATCGCACCGAACGGCAAAGCGGCATCCCGGTGCTGTACAAGATTCCGGTGTTGGGCGCGCTGTTCGGTAGCACCGAGGAGGAGATGGACCGCACCGAACTGATCGTGCTGATCACGCCGCGGGTGGTGCGAGACAGCCAGGAGGCCGATCAGGTCACCGAGGAGATCCAGCGCAAGATGCGGGAAGTCGCGCCGGTCATCAAGAGCACGATTTGAACGGGGGAGACTCATGCGCCCTGAAGCTCAGGCCGCGCTGCGCCGCGTATGGTTGAAACAGGAACTGGCCCGTTACCAACAGCAGGTTGAAACTCGCCCCGACGACGCGCAGGGCTGGCGGCAGTTGGCGCGGATTTGCTGGGAGTCCGGGGAATCGGAACAGGCGTTGGCGGCTTGCGAGCGGGTTCTGGCGCTGTGCCCCGAGGATGGCGAAGGCTGGTTGGGCTGTGTGGTGAGCCGCCTGGCGCTAGGTCGTAACGAGGATGCCTTGGCGGCTTCGCGGCGGATGTTGGAGCTGTTCCCCGATCACGTCGATGCGTTGCTGCAACAGATCGAGGCGCTCCGGCGTCTGCGGCGGTCAACGGAAGCCTTGCAGATCTGCGAGCGGGTGTTGGCGCTGTCTCAACAGGATTCAGCCCGGCGCGTGGCGGCGTTGACGGCCAAGGTCGGGCTATTGAGCGGCGCCAATCGGATCGAGGAAGCGCTGGCGGCGACCGGGGAGGGGTTAACGCTGGCGCCGAACGATCCGGTATTGAGGCTGCACCGCGCCGCGCTGAACGCGCGTCTAAGGCGATTCGCCGAGGCTTTGGAGGGGATCGAGACGCCGCTCGCCAGCCCGGAGACTCGGTTTGAAGCGCTCTGCGTGCAGGCTCGGGCGCTGGCGGCGCTGCGGCGGTTCGAGGAAGCCGATGCGATCCTCCAGGATTTGCAGGAGCGTTACCCGCACCGGGCGCTCGAGGCTATATTCGAACCGCGGCGGTTGCCTGGAGAAACCCTGCCCGACGGCTTGCCGAAGCGCTACACCGCACGAGGTTTGTACCTGATTGATTTTTTTGACGCTCAAGCCCATAACGACTGGACCGGCCGGGAAGAGGTGTTGGCCCATATCGAAGAGTACGCGGCGGATGCCTTGCGTTATGGCTTTGTCGCCGGAATCGAGCCGTTCAACCTGCTGACGTTGCCGATCGCGCCGTCCGTGCAATTGGCGGTGGCGCGCGCCCAGGCGACCGCCGTGGCGGCGCGCATGGCGCCCGTTCGGGAAACCCTGCGGATCGAATGGCCGTCCGCGCCCTCCGCTGGCCGGTTGCGGATCGGGTACGTATCCGGCGATTTCCGCGAGCATCCCACCGCGCATCTGACGCGCAAGCTATTTCGGGTCCACGACCGGAACCGGTTCGAAATCATTGGCTTCAGCCTGCGTCCCGACGATGGGAGTCGCTACTGGAGGGAGATCTCCGCGGGCTGCGACCGCTTCGTGGACTTGGCCAGGTTGAGCAATGTCGAGAGCGCGGCGCGCATTGCTCGGCAAGGCATCCATATCTTGGTGGATCTACATGGCTATACCCGTTTTGCCCAACCGGAATTGTTCGCCTTGCGACTGGCCCCCGTGCAGGTGAGTTTTCTAGGTTATCCTGGGACGCTGGGCGCCGAGTACGTGCCTTACCTCATTGCGGATCGAATCGTGCTCCCAGACGATCTGCGGCCCCAATTCAGCGAGTGTCCGGTGTATCTGCCGTGCTATCAAGTCAATGATGACGAGCAGCCGATCGCGACGACGAATTTGACCCGAACCCAGGCAGGACTGCCAGAAAACGCTTTTATCTTTTGTTGCTTCAATACACCTTACAAAATCGATCCGGAGACGTTCGCGGCGTGGATGCGGATTTTGCGGCGAACGCCCGATAGTGTGCTATGGTTACTGGCAGGAAGCTTGCGCGGCAGCGAGCGGTTGCGCCAAAACGCCGAGGCGCAGGGTGTGGAGTCAGAACGATTGCTGTTCGCGCCTCGTATGCCCAAAGCCGAGCATCTGGAGCGACACCGGTTGGCGGACCTGTTCTTGGACACCTTCGTCTATAACGCGCATACGACCGCCA